>URZB01000046.1 GCA_900552295.1 uncultured Collinsella sp. | reverse complement strand
ACGCGTGGGCGATGCGTTACTGCTGACCAAGCCGGTGGGCTCGGGCATCATCACCACGGCCATTAAGGGCGAGCTTATCGAGCAGGACGAGGCCGCAGCCATGTTTGACTCGATGTGCACCCTCAACGAGGCGCCGATTCGTCTGGCCGAGGGGCTCGAACTTCACGGCTGCACCGACATTACGGGCTTTGGCCTGATCGGGCATGCGTGCGAGATGGCCGAGGGCTCGGGCGTGCAGATTGAGCTTGCGTCGGGGGCGGTGCCGCTCTTTGACCAGGTGCTCGACATGGCGCGTCTGGGCATTATCCCCGCTGGCTCCTACCGCAACCAGGACTTCTTTGGCCCGCGCGTGACGGCCGACGAAGATCTGGAGCCGGGCATGCTGGATGCGCTGTACGATCCGCAGACGTCTGGTGGCCTGCTTATCGCGGCACCTGCTGCCGATGTGGATGAGCTTGCGCGTCGTTTACATGCCGAAGGGCGCGTTGCCGCCACAATCGGCCGCGTGTGCGAGCCGGTGCCGGGCGGTCCTGCCGTTCGCGTTGTCCGTTAACGACACGTTTATTGAGCTCTGTACCGTTCTAAAACGATTAATTCGAAAGGAATTTGCTATGTCTACCAAGATTGAAGTCAATGCCATGGGCGATGCCTGCCCGCTGCCCGTCGTCAAGACGCTTAAGGCACTCAAACAGCTTGATGGCGAGGGTGCCGTGGTGACCTCGGTCGACAACGAGACCGCCGTCAAGAACATCTCCAAGATGGCGCAGGAGAAGGGCTGCACGGCTTCGGTCGAGAAGGTTTCTGACGCCGAGTGGCACGTGACCGTGGCGACTTCTGGCGCCGTTGCCGTGGCCGATCCCGAGCAGGATGGCGCTGCCTTCTGTGATGCCAGCGCCGGCAAGGGCAAGCTCGTCATTTCCGTCTACACCGACTGCATGGGCCGCGGCGACGACGAGCTGGGCCACAAGCTCATGAAGGCCTTCATCTTTGCCGTGACGCAGCAGGAGGAGCTGCCCGCGACTATGCTGTTCTACAACGGCGGTGCCAAGCTCACCGTAGAGGGCTCGCCGGTGCTCGACGACCTGAAGGGCCTGGCCGAGCAGGGTGTCGAGATTCTCACCTGCGGTACCTGCCTGGACCACTATGGCATTAAAGACCAGCTTGCGGTGGGCGAGGTCACCAACATGTACGTGATCGTGGAGAAGATGGAGCAGGCCGTGCGCGTCGTGCGCCCGTAGCGTATTGGTTGGAGTTGCCATGAGGGAGAAGCGCCCGGCGCTTGTCATCACGTTTCCCACCACGGCGGCCGCCATGGGTTGCGAGTCCTTGTGCGTCGAGCGCGGCCTTCCCGGGCGAACGATTCCCGTACCCGGGGAGGTCGCTGCCGGCTGCGGTCTGGCGTGGAAGGCGTTGCCTGTCGATGAGGAGCTGCTGCGCGGCGAATTCGCCGCGGCGGGCATTCCCACCGAGGGCTTTACGGTGATTGATATGTGGGAGGTCGTGCGATGATCTATCTGGATAACGCGGCGACGACCATGCACAAGCCGCAGACGGTCATCGATGCCGTGACGCAGGCGATGTGCTCGCTCGGCAATGCCGGGCGCGGCGCCACGTCGGGTGCGCTCGACGCGGCGCGTACGATTCACGGTTGCCGTGCCAAGCTCGCGCGCCTTTTAGGTTGCCCGAGGGCGGACCATGTGTGCTTTACGCCCAACTCCACGGCGGCGCTCAACACCGTCATCAATGGCGTGGTGCGCCCCGGCGACCGTGTGGTCACAACGGTGCTCGAGCACAACTCCGTGCTGCGTCCGCTTAACCGCCTTGCGGCAGAGCAGGGTGTGACCGTTGAGCATGCGGGCTGCGACGCGAACGGCGTGCTCGACTACGACGAGCTCGAGCGGTTGGTCACGCCCGGTACGCGTGCCGTGGTGGTGACGCATGCCTCTAATGTGACCGGCAACGCGGTCGACATTGCGCGCGTGGCGGCCATAGCCCATGCGGCCGGCGCGCTTGTGATCGTCGATGCCTCGCAGTCTGCCGGCACGGCGCATATCAATATGCAGACCATGGGGCTTGACGTGGTGTGCTTTACCGGCCACAAGGGACTGATGGGCCCGCAGGGCACCGGCGGCCTGGCCGTGGCGGAGGGCATTGACGTGGCTCCGTGGGCCATGGGCGGCACGGGCGTGCACAGCTTCGACCCACTGCAGCCGCTTGAGTGGCCCACGCGCCTTGAGGCGGGCACGCTCAACGGCCATGGCATCGCGGGACTTTCCGCAGGTCTCGACTTTATCGAGGCCCAGGGTGGGGTCGAGGCGATTGCTGCCCACGAGCGTGCGCTTGCTGGTCGCTTCCTTGCCGGTGTGCGCAAGATTCCGGGGATTAAGCTCTACGGTGCCTTTGACCAGCCGACGCGCTCTGCGATTGTGTCGCTCAACGTGGGCGATATTGACTCTGCCGAGATCTCGGATGCGCTTATGCAAGGGTGGGGGATTGCGACGCGTCCCGGCGCCCATTGCGCTCCGCTCATGCACCGCGCGCTCGGGACCGAGCGCCAAGGTATCGTTCGCTTCTCGTTTGGGTATTTCAACACGGACGAGGAAGTCGACACGGCTATCGATGCTTTGTGCGATTTAGCCTGTTAAAGCTGCTAGAACGTTTATACTTGCGGGACGGGCCTTTTGCCCGTCCCGTTTTTGTTTCGACCCGAAAGGTGTGCCTATGGCCTCATCCGCCCCGCGCGGTCTGCGCTCCGACCATGTCGTTACCGTCGGCATCGCCCTGTTCTCGATGCTCTTTGGCGCCGGCAACCTCATTATTCCGCCGCTGCTGGCGCTGCAGGCAGGTTCTGCCACGCCGGTCGCCATGCTCGGCTTTCTGATTGCAGCCATCGGCCTGCCCGTCATGGGCTTTATCGCTGTCGCGCTCGCCGGTACGGCCCGCGAGCTGGCCGGGCGCGTGCACCCCAAGTTTGGTGAGTTCTTTGTCGCGGCTGTGTATCTGGCCATCGGTCCGTGCCTGGCCATTCCGCGCACGAGCTCCACGGCGTTCGAAATGCTGGTGCCGCTGCTACCCGAGGGTGTTTCGCTCGGCACGGCACGTCTGGTGTTTGCCATCGGGTTCTTCGTCGTCGCGTTTGCGCTCACGCTGCGTCCGGGCGTCATCACGCGCGTGCTTGGTCGCATTACGGGTCCCGCGCTTATCGCGCTCATCGTGCTGGTTGTGGGTGCTGCCGTGATCTCGCCGCTGGGACCGGCTGCCGCGCCTCAGGCTCCCTACGATGCAGGCGCCGCCGTGCAAGGCTTTTTGACCGGCTACCAGACCATGGACCTGCTCGCGTCGCTCGCCTTTGGCATTATCATCGCCGAGACCATCCACGAGCTGGGTGTTACCGATGACAAGCGCGTGGCCTTCGAGATTTCGCGTTCCGGTGTGATCGCCGGCGTGCTCATGGCCGTCATCTACTGCGGCCTGGCGCTTGCCGGCATGCAGCTCGGCACGGTTATGCCCGATGCTACTAACGGCGCCGCCATCCTCGCCCGTTCGGCCTCTATGCACTTTGGTCTTGTCGGCACGGTCGTCGTCTTTGCGATCTTTTTCCTTGCCTGCATGAACGTGTGCATCGGCCTCATCAGCTGCTGCTCGCGTTACTTCTGCGAGACGTATGTGGTCGAAGGGGGAGCGGAGGCCTCCGAGGAGGCCATGCGCCGTCCCTTTGCGATTCTCGCCTTTGTGTTCGCGGCGTTTTCGTGCGTGCTCTCCAATGTGGGCCTCGACGTGATTCTTATGTTCTCGGTGCCCATGCTCAACGCCTTGTATCCCGTTGCCATCGTACTGGTACTGATGGGCCTGGTGCACGGCTTTTGCGACGCTCATCCGCAGGTGTGGGTGTGGGTCGGCGGCGTGGTTGCTGTGCAGAGTGTGATCACCTCGGTCCGCGATGCGTTCTTTGCGGGCGCGTGGCTGCCGTTCGATGCACTGCCTCTGGCGGATATCGGTGCCGCGTGGGCGCCGGTTGCCGTGGTTGCCTTTGTGATCGGTCTGCTCCATAGTCGTTTTGTTGCACATTCGAGGAGCTAAGGCATCAATGCTTGCACAGGCGGGGAGTCTCCCCTATAATTTCCTTCGCTTTGGGACACGCAAGGTTTAGACCTTAGCTGCTCAACACCTTCGGGACGTGGCGCAGTTTGGTAGCGCGCCTGCTTTGGGAGCAGGATGTCGCAGGTTCAAATCCTGTCGTCCCGACCATATCTTGCGGGCGTAGTTCAATGGTAGAACCCCAGCCTTCCAAGCTGATGACGCGGGTTCGATTCCCGTCGCCCGCTCCATAGGATAGTTTTAACGGCTTTGGCTTCATTTGGCGCCAGAGTCGTTTTCATATACATGCCGGGGACCCCACATCCCCTCCTAAGTTGCGGTGAAATACGGACTGTTTTTCGGCTTTTATGGCCCATGTAGTCCGTATTTCACCGCAACTAATTGTAAGGGTGGATTTTGATGCCGTTGGGAGGGTCGTAGCGACCGTCTACCGAGAGTGGAAATATTTTTTGAAGCTCTGACCTGCGACGTCAAGCTTTTGGTCAGCTTTTGGCAAGGTATTTAAATGCCGTTCTGCGATAGCGTAAAGGCGTTCACTCGTTCTTGATTGTTATGGTGCGGGTCATGTCCAATAAAGCTAAACATTTTCCGAAGTCATATGCCAAGATGCTGTTTTCCGCTCTCGGGATTCATCATGACGAGCAGCTATTGATAACGACTGATCCTTGGGATGAGCGGCGCGCGCGTGAGCTTATGCAGGAAGAGCTTTTAATTCGACTCTATAACCATGTGTACGCCGATCCTGTTTATTGGAGCCACCTTGACGTGGAAGCCCGCATTTTCCAGCTTGCATCTGCTATTGCGGCCGTCGAACCGGATGCCATTTTCTGCGGTTCAACGGCGGCATTGCTGTACGGTATCGGCTCTGCTTACTCGCTGCTTAATGCCGTTCAGATGTTGTTGCCGAGATCTACCAGGCGCGATACATATGAGTTCGTTGAGTATCGTCGATGGCGCCCAGGTGAGTTATGGCGGCTCGGCCCGTTTACGCTGACGGACCCCTATCGGACGGTGGTCGATATTGCCCGCGCGAGTGCATTTCGGTATGCGCTTGGCTACGCCGATGGATTGGCTCGTGAGTATGATGTCGACCGCGAGGAGCTGCGTGCGTATGCACAGGCCAATTGTCGCGGTTTGCATGGCATCGCCCGTGCGTTTGGCGTGTTCGAGCATATGGACGGGAGGTCGGATAACGGGGGAGAGTCCGAGGCGCGAGCGGCAATGATCCTTGCTGGAGTCGTTGCGCCTGAGCTTCAGGTTGAGATTGCTCGACCAGGAAATGCCGGCTATTATCTGGCAGATTATGGTTGGCGGATGCCAGATGGGTCATGGATGTTGGCAGAGCTTCATGGTTTGGGTAAGTTTGAGGACGAAACTCAAAAAGATTTGGAACATGCTGCGGCAAAAACCTATCGAGCCGCCTTATTGCGCGATGCGAACTTACGTGCCATGGGTCATAACGTCATTCATTTCAAGCTATCGGACACATATGATGTCGAAGAGTTTGGCGCTATGATGCGCGGCTACGGTATCCCAACTACAAAGCCTTTTGCGGATTCCTGATAGCAGAGACAACCGACTCCGCCGCCCAACAATAAGTTGCGGTGAAATACGGACTAAAGGCTACTCAGAGACATAAAACAGTCCGTATTTCACCGCAACTTAGGAGGGGATGGGGTTAGCTGCGGGGTTGGTGGCGGAGTTTGTCGATGGTGGAGTCAGTGCTTCGGCTGTGGGCTTCGGCGGCGCGGTCGCGAGCGTCGGCTGCGGTTTGGCGCTTTCGGCGGTAATCGATCATGCCTTGGATGATGGGCTTACCAAAGCTCACGACATCATCGTTGTAGATGGCGGTTCGGGCTGCGAGGAGGCAGTCGGTAAAGTCCATATGGGTCTTGCCAAAAAGTTTGACGGCAAGGGCGACAACGGTGGGCTCGTCGACCATGACGTCATCGAGCAGCCTTTTCATGGCCGCAGCAATCTCAACGCGGGGAACCTTATAGACGTCGCGCAGCGTGACCACGACGCGCGTGATGATTTCGGGATAGACACGAGCGGTGCGCGTGGCGATGACCTTGGCGGCGCGCGGTGACAGGACTTCGTCGTCGTCAAGCAGGTAGCGTAGGATGACGGTCTCGTCGATGATGGTGCTACTCATGGATATCTACTTCCTCGGGACCCAAAATCGAATCGTCGCTTTCTGTGGCAAGGTATTCAATCCAGGCATTGCGCTCCTCGGAGCGGCGATTGGGGTCACCGTATGCTTTGAGCGATCCATAGGCGGCGGTGCCGTCCTTTGAGCGCACGGCGACCGGCTGAAAGGGGAGCTTGCGCATCAAAATGCTCTGCGCGACAAATAGACTGACGGCCTCGGCGAGCGATGTGCCCATGGCGTCGTAGAGATGTTCGGCATGCTGCTTGTCTTCCTCGCGAATGCGCACCTGCAGGATGGCTCGTTTTTGAGTCGATGACATCACTGGCCCCCTTAATGAGCGTGCAATATAGTCGGTCAAATGCGGCATGTGCCGATACTTGAGCATCTTATAACGATTACTTTATTTCGCTCAAGTAAATAACCATTAACTTGAATACAAGCGTAGTACATCTAAAATGAGAGCGCGTAAAAATCTCTGAGGCGTACGCATGTAATACACTCACCTTTATAGCTTCTAGAGAATAATTCCAACCTGCCAAAACCCCTGCAATACACCCGTAATGCAGGGCCTATGCTCAAGTTTGCCAGCTGCAACTGCGTATATTTAGCCTGTATATCGTTGGAGGAACTCTATCGAAGTGCCTGTTTCGCCGCATGCGCTCGATACGTCGATGCCGGACCACGGGCGGTCCGGGACAACGTCGACAGGGTCTCTCCGGCATGGGATTCAGGAGGGAGTGAACAACATGGGCAATAAACGAGTCGTGGCTGATTCCTCGCGCTGCATTGGGTGCCAAACCTGTATGGCGGCGTGCATTGAGGCACACGATATCCCCGGCAACATCGCCGCACCTCGCTTGCGCGTAACGCGCACCTACGAGATCTCCGCGCCGGTGGCATGTCACCACTGCGAGGACGCTCCGTGCGCGAAGGCTTGTCCTACGGGCGCCTTGTTCTTTGATCCAAAGAACCATCGTATCGGCGTCAACGAGGACAACTGCATCGGCTGCAAGAGCTGCGTCATGGCCTGCCCCTTTGGCGCCGTGAGCGTGGCGACCACGCAGGTCCCCGTCTTGATGGGCGACGTGCGCGTGGGTTCGCAGACAAAGAGCTTCGTGCTCAAGTGCGACCTGTGCGTGGACCGTCCCGGCGGTCCGGCGTGTGCCGAGGCGTGCCCGACCAAGGGCCTCACCCTGGTAGACGAGGAGCGCCTGGCGGAGCTGACTGCCGAGCGTGCCCGCGCCACCATCGAAAACGAGGCGTAAGCGTCGGGGCGACAGGCCCAATGATTGTCAAATACGTACCGAGTATTCGGTATCAGAGAAAGGAAGGAGGGTGTCATGGAGAAGCATAAAGTGATTTGCCCGTATTGCGGCGCCGGTTGCCAGTTTAACCTCCTGGTCCAAAACGGCCAGGTCGTGGGTACCGAACCGCTCAACGGCATCACCAACCAGAGCGAGCTGTGCCTTAAGGGCATGAGTGGCTACGACTTCATCAACGACACCAAGATCTTGACTCCTCGCGTACTGCACCCGATGATCCGTCGCACCAAGGGCGCGGATCTTGAGCGCGTAAGCTGGGACGAGGCACTGGATTTCACCGCATCTAAGATGCAGGCCATAATTGACGAATATGGTCCTAACGCTGTCATGACCACCGGCTCTTCGCGAGGCGGCGGCAATGAGGCGAACTACGTCATGCAGAAGTTTACGCGTGCGTGCATCGGCACCCACAGCGTGGACAACTGCGCCCGTACTTGACACGGCCCTACTGTCCTCGGTCTGATGGACACGGTTGGTTCAGGTTGCATGTCATGCTCCATCCCCGGTATGGAGGATGCGGGCTGCATTTTCCTCTTCGGCTATAACCCTGCCGATTCGCACCCCATCGTCGCAAGGCGTATCGTGCGAGCCAAAGAAAAGGGTTGCAAGATCATCGTCGCCGACCCGCGCCATATTGAAACCGCGCGTATCGCCGATATCTACCTTCCGATCAAGAACGGTTGCAACGTTGCGTTCCTCAACGCCTTTGCCAACTGCTTGGTCAACGATGGCCTCTACGACAAGGAATTCGTCGCCGAGCACACGAACGGCTTTGACGAATGGTGGGAGACCATCAAGAACTACACTCCCGAATCCGTACAGGACATCACGGGTGTCGAGCCCGCGTTGATCCACCAAGCTGCCGAGATGTACGCCACGGCGAAGCCCTCTGCCATCATTGGCTGGGGTATGGGCGTATGCCAGCAGAAGCAGAACCTGAAGACGGTGCACACCATCGCCTCCATCGCCTGCGTTGCCGGCCAGATCGGCAAACCCAATTCCGGCCTCGCGCCCGTGCGTGGCCAGAACAACGTCCAGGGCTCCTGCGATATGGGCATGCTGCCCAACCTGTACCCTGGCTACCAGAAGGTCACCGACCCGGCGGTGCGTGCCAAGTTTGCCAAGGCTTGGGGCGTACCCGAGGAAAAGCTCCCGCTCGAGGAGGGCTACAAGCTCACCGACCTGGGCCACCTGGTCGACGAGGGCAAGGTGCACTGCTTCTACAACTACGGCGAGGACCCGGTGCAGACCGAGCCCGATTCGGCCGGTATGCGCAAGACGCTCTCCGAGCTGGATCTGTTTATTTGCCAGGACATCTTCATGACGCAGACGACCATGCTCGCCGACGTCATCCTGCCCGCTACCTCTTGGGGCGAGCACGAGGGTGTCTTTACCGCATCCGACCGTAGCTTCCAGCACTTTGACGCGGCTGTTCCGCCCAAGGGCGAGTGCCGCCACGACTGGGAGATCTTCGCGGACCTGTCCACGCGTATGGGCTATCCCATGCACTACGACAACACCGAGCAGATCTGGAACGAGTGCATTAGCCTGTGCCCCAACTTTGTGGGCGCGACCTACGAGAAGATGGCTCCCGAGGGCGGCTACGCCCAGTGGCCGGTCAAGAGCACCGATGTGAACGACCACGGTACGCCCGACATGTTCGCTGGTGGCAAGTTCACCACCAAGGACGGCCGCGCCAACCTGATGGCGCACGACTGGGAGGCGCCCTCCGAGCTTCCCGACGATGAGTACCCGCTCATTCTGTGCACCGTCCGCGAGGTCGGTCACTACAGCTGCCGCTCGATGACCGGCAACTGCAAGACGCTGGCGCTGCTCGCCGACGAGCCCGGCTTTGTCCGCATGAATCC
>URZB01000045.1 GCA_900552295.1 uncultured Collinsella sp. | reverse complement strand
TGTATAAGAGACAGGTTACGCGGTTCGTAGAACCGCGTAACTAGTTAGTACATCTTTGCGCCGGCGGGGATGGAGGCGTCGAGCTGGATCAGGTTGAGGCGCTCCTCGCCCTCCTCCTCGTGGACAGCGCTGATCAGCATGCCGCAGCTGGGAATACCCATCATCTTGCGCGGAGGCAGGTTGGTGATGGCAAGCAAGGTCTTGCCAACCAGGTCCTCGGGCTCGTAATAAGCGTGAATACCGGAGAGGATGGTGCGGTCGGTGCCGGTGCCGTCGTCGAGCGTAAAGTTCAGCAGCTTCTTGGACTTCTTGACGGCCTCGCATGCCTTGACCTTCACAGCGCGGAAGTCGCTCTTGGAGAAGGTATCAAAGTCGACGAACTCCTCAAACAGCGGCTCAACGGCGATCTTGGAGTAATCGAGCGTGGGCTTAAGCGACTTAACGAACGGGCTCGCGGCGTTGCCGGCCTCGGCAGCCTTGGCGGCAGCGGCACCGGACTGGAAACCCTTCTCGGGCTTCATGTGCGGGAACAGCAGCACGTCGCGGATAGAAGCCTGGTTGGTGAGCAGCATGACCACGCGGTCGATGCCGATGCCGATGCCGCCCGCAGGAGGCATACCGTACTCGAGGGCGCGCACGTAGTCCTCGTCGTACTCCATGGCCTCGTCGTCACCGCCGGCCTTCTCGGCCATCTGAGCGGCAAAGCGCTCGGCCTGGTCGACCGGGTCGTTGAGCTCAGAGAACGCGTTGGCGTACTCGTGACCGGCAATAACCAGCTCAAAGCGGTGCGTCAGGCGCGGGTCGTCCTCAAAGCGCTTGGCAAGCGGGCTGACCTCGATGGGGTAATCGCACACGAACGTGGGGTTGACGATGGTGTCCTCGCCCAGCTCATCGTAGATCTCGGCGATAATCTTGCCGGCGGTCCACTCGGGCTTAATCTCCAGGCCCTTCTCGCGCGCGGCGGCAGCAAGCTCCTCGACCGGCGTGTCGATGGTGACCTGCTTGCCGAGCACGTCGGAGACGATGTCGGTCATGGGACGGCTGGCCCACTCACCAGAAAGGTCGATGGTCTGGCCCTGGTACTCGATGACCTCGGGGTTGCCGATGGCCTTGTTAGCCGCCTTAATGACACCCTGGGCGAGCGCCTTCATGCCCTCGAGGTCGGAGAAGGCACGGTAGGCCTCCATCGTGGTGAACTCGGGGTTGTGGGTAAGGTCCATGCCCTCGTTACGGAAGATGCGGCCGATCTCGAACACGCGCTCAAAACCACCGACGATGCAGCGCTTGAGGTGCAGCTCGGTGGCAATACGCAGGTAGCACTCCTGATCGAGCGCGTTGAAGTGGGTAATGAACGGCTTGGCCGTGGCACCACCCTGGATGGTCTGCAGGATGGGGGTCTCGACCTCCATGTAGCCGTCGGACTCCATAAAGCGACGGAAGGTGGAGAGAATCTGCGAACGCTTACGGAAGGTCTCACGAACGTCGTCGTTGGCGATCAGGTCGACATAGCGCTGGCGATAGCGGGTCTCCTTGTCGGAAAGACCGTGGAACTTCTCGGGCAGCGGACGAACGGCCTTGGAAAGCAGGGTCGCGCTCTCAGGGGCAACGGAAAGCTGGCCGCGCTTGGTGCGCACGACCACGCCGGTCACGCCCAGGATGTCGCCCAGGTCGAGGGCCTTGAGCGTATTCCAGGCAGCCTCGTCCATGTCGTTGATGCGGCAGAACAGTTGAATCTCGGCAGTCGCATCGCGCACGACGATGAACATGATCTTGCCCTGACCGCGCTTGGCGACCACACGGCCGGCAATCTTCACGACATCCTCGGTGTCCTCACCATCGGCAAGATCGGCGTACTTAGCCTCGATATCGGCGACGTAGTCCTCAAGCTCAGAGTGCTCAGGATAGGGGTTCTGGCCCGCCTCGAACAGGGCGGCGCGCTTGACCAGGCGGGTGGCGCGCTCGTCGTTGAGCGTCGATGCCTGATCGGCGGCGTTCTGGTTCTCTGCCATAAGTTAGCTCCTCAAACTAAAACGCTCCCCAGGATTCGGTCCCAGGGAGCGAAAACATACCTTTACGCGGGACCGTGGTCTAGCGTGCGATCTTGGCGATGGTGTAGACGCGAGTCTTGCCGGAAGGCGTAACGACCTCGACGGAGTCGCCCTCGCCATGACCAATGATGGCGTGGCCGACCGGAGACTCGTTGGAGATCTTGTGCTCGAGCGAGTTGGTCTCGGTGGTACCGACAAGCGTGACCTCCATGACCTCACCGTTGGGATCAATCAACGAAACGGTGGAACCGATGGAGACGGTCAGATCACCCGTGGTGGCAGCAACCTGGGCGTTGGCGAGAATAGCCTGAATCTCGGCGATGCGAGCAGCATTCTGGGCCTGCTTGTCCTTGGCGGCATCGTACTCGGAGTTCTCCGAAAGGTCGCCGAACGCGCGGGCTTCCTTGATGTCCTCGACGATCTCCTTGGCGTAATCGCCCTCACGCCAAGCGAGCTCCTCGACGAGCTTCTGGCGGCCCTCAGCGGTCAGTACGATCTGGCTTGCGTCCATACGGATATCTCCCCAACTATGATGTAACGATCAACTGTCAACAAAAACGAAAAAGACCGGCTAGCCTGCGGGCAAGCCGGTCAGGTGCTCACCCCAAAGGGATGGGACTACTCTGCGTCCGCGTCGCTGTCCTCTGCCTTCTTTTGCTTGGCAGCAGCGAGCTTGGCCTCGAGCTCTGCGATCTCCTTGTCCTCCTTGGACTCCTCGACCACAACCTCCTCGGCCTGCTTGGTTTCGCCCTTATCGTCGCCCTCCATACCCTCGCGGATATTCTTGACGGTAGAGCCGAGGGACTTACCGAGCTTCGGCAGGTTCTTGGGCCCAAAGATAATCAGGACAACGACGAGAATAATGATGAGCTCAGGAGCCCTCAGTCCAAACATGTAGACCTCCACAATACAGCGAGACAAGCTCGAATGAGTATACCGCGGGTATCGCGGTATCACAACAATAGCTAAAAAAAGGGACCGCAAGAAGCGGTCCCTCCTCATGCTCTGGTCGGGTTGACTGGATTTGAACCAGCGACCCCTGCGTCCCGAACGCAGTGCTCTACCAAACTGAGCCACAACCCGTTAGCTCGACTATAGTAACAAAGATTTCCGTCGTGTGCCAGAGAAATTTTTACTTCTTTGGCGCTTCAATGCGAACCGTGTCGGAAACGAGCTCCGTTGCATAAGCCCACCAGCCGTTTTGTTGAGCGGCTGCCGAAAGATTGGCTGCCGTGGCGGCGCTATCGCAGAGAGCAAACGAGCAGGCACCCGAACCGCACACGTTTGCGGCAATGGTACCGTCCCGTGAACGAAGCCAGTCGAGCACCGTTTGAATCCGCGGCTCCATCTGCGCGGAAATGACACCCAGGTTGTTGTGGACGAGCGCGTAGGCCGCCTCTGCATCTCCCGAGCGAAGGGCAGATGCGATCGCTCCGGGCTTGTCCGCAGGCGCTGGGGTCTCGTCAAAACGTCGATAGGCTTCAATTGTTGAAACGCTTGCCTCGCGCGGCTTGACCAGCACGACGGGTGTCGCGGGAAGTGCGGGGTACTCGGTTGCCAGCACGTCTCCCCCACCCACGTAAAATGCAGGGCTGGCATGCAAAAAGAAGGGAACGTCGGCGCCAATGCCGCGCGCGATGTTGTCCAGCGCGGAATCGGCACGGTCGATACCCCACAGCTCTGCCAAGGCGACAATGACCGCCGCGGCATCCGTCGAAGGACCGCCCAGGCCGGCACACAACGGGATGCGCTTCTCGATCGTGATGCAGACGTTGGCTTCGCGACCATAATGCTCGGCCATAGCGAGCGCAGCACGATACGCCGTATTCTTTTGCATGGGAAAGTCGGACGTCGGAATCGTCTGAACGGTCAGCGCCTGTGCCGGCGTAACCGTCACGGTATCGACAAGGCCGACGGCTGCCATCAGGGAATCGACCTTATGGTAGCCGCGGTCGTCACGCTCGGTATGAACCCCCAGATAGAGGTTAATCTTTGCCGGCGCGGAAAGGGTCAGGGACCAATCGGTCACCGCTAGTGCTCCTCGAGCTGATTGCCGAGCGGAGTAAAAATGTGCTCGCCGCTCTCGGGGTCGAACAGCTCGACCTGGCCGGTGAGAACATCAATATACTGGTAGGACTGACGCGACTTGCGGCCACGGCGCTCGTCGACCTCGACGATAAAGACTGCCGGATGGACGCTCTTGATGGTGCCCATGCGCTCGACGACGCGGGTGCGGCCCATGTTGGCCTTCACCTTAACGCGATCGCCCACCATATCGGTCAGCTTCTCGTGGATGTCGTCGACGTGATTGACTTCCATCTCTTCCATGAACAGGGCCTCCAGAAGGTGCAATTCAAAAAGGGGATAATACCCCTAAGGTAGACAAAACTCTAATACTATAGCACCCTGTTACAACCACGCGCAAGTAGCTAATTTGGCTACTTACAGATTGTCGGTATCGAGGACGATGGTGAATGGACCGTCGTTGACGAGATCGACTTTCATATCGGCGCCAAAGATGCCGTGCGCCACGTGTTCGACATCTTGGCGCACAAGCGTCAGGAAGTACTCGTAGAGCTCGTTGGCGACATCGGGGGCGCCGGCATCCGTAAACGATGGGCGGCGGCCGTGACGGCAATCGGCGAACAGCGTGAACTGCGACACCACGAGAACCTCGCCGTCGACATCGGCAAGTGCCAGGTTGGTCTTGCCGTTCTCGTCCTCGTTAATGCGCAAGCCCCGGAGCTTGCCCCACAGCTTATCGGCCTCGGCGCACGTGTCGTCGTGGCCAACGCCCAGTAGCACCAGATAGCCGCGCCCAATTTTGCCCACGCACTCGCCGTCGACCGTCACGCCGGCGTTGAGCACGCGCTGCACCACCGCACGCACGGCCTACTCCTCGCCCGTCAGTTTGGCGGATAGGTGCTCGAGCGCGTGGAAACGATGGCTGATGGCGTTCTTCTCGTCCGCCGTCAGCTCGGCCATGGTCTTGCCCGGCGTGTCGACCGGCAGGAACAGCGGGTCGTAGCCAAAGCCGTGATCGCCGCGGCCCTCGTGTGCGATAACGCCCTCGCAGGCACCCTCACCATAGGTGACCAAACCGTCCGTGTCGATGAGCGCGACGACGCTCATAAAGCGCGCAGTGCGGTCCTCGTCGGCCACGCCTTCCAGGTTAACGAGGAGCTTGGCATTGTTGGCGGCATCGTCGCCGTGAACGCCCGCGTAGCGCGCGCTATATACACCGGGCTCACCGTCCAGCGCGTCGACGACCAGGCCCGAATCGTCGGCAATGGCCATGAGCCCCGTCTCTTCGACGGCAGCCTGCGCCTTGATGATGGCGTTCTCCAAAAACGTCGTGCCGTTTTCCTCGGGGTCCTCAAAATCGCCCAGCTGGCCGAGCGCCACAAAGCGAACCTCGGGCATAACCTTGCCCAAAATGGCCTCGATCTCGGTGAGCTTATGGGCGTTGCCCGTTGCCACGACGATGGTCGCCGCCGGGTCGAGGGTGTCGATGTCGATCTTCTCAAGTGCCATGAGTGGCCTCCTTGTCCGTATAGCAAAGTCACGTAAAAGGGACCGGTCTGTCGGCATCTCCCCTTTCATGTGGCATCAACCTTATCTATCGGCGTTTCCGCAGATAAAACCTGCCAAAATAAACCTGTCCCTTTTTGGCAGGTTAGGCGAGGACTTGGCGCTGGAGCTCGATGAGCTCGGCAATGCCCTTGTCGCCCAAATCGAGCAGGGAATTGAGGCGCTTGCGGTCGAAGGGTGCCTGCTCGCCAGTACCCTGGAGCTCGATCATCTCACCGGTATCGGTGGCGACAAGGTTCATGTCGACCTCGGCGTGACTGTCCTCGGAATAATCCAGGTCGAGCAGGGTGTTGCCGTCGACAACGCCCATGGAAATCGCGGCGACCTGGCCCGTGAGCGGGATGCGCTCGAGCTTACCCGCCTCGACCCACATGGCAAGGGCGTCGTGCAGTGCCACCCAGGCGCCGGTAATGCTCGCCGTTCGTGTGCCGCCGTCTGCCTGAATCACGTCGCAGTCGACGGTAACGGTGTACTCGCCGAGTGCCTTCATGTTGACGACGGTACGCAGGCTGCGACCGATGAGGCGCTCGATCTCCATGGAGCGGCCCTTACGGTTGGCATGCTCGCGCTTGCAGCGCTTGCCGGTCGATGCCGGCAGCATGGCGTACTCCGCCGTTACCCAACCGGCCTTGGCGCCCTTGCGCCAGCCCGGCACGCCCTCCTCGATGGTGGCGGCGCACAGCACGTGAGTATCGCCAAACTCGGCCAGGCACGAACCGTGGGCGTGTTTCATGACGCCGCGAGTAAGCTTGATGGGGCGCAGCTCATCGGCGGCGCGGCCGTTGGCGCGATTGACCTGCATATACTCCATGGAAAAATCCTTTCGGCAAAAGGTGAACGTGAGCCTTTGGTCGGTGACCTTGTATCTATTTCAGTTCGTCGATATCGATATGCTCAATGCTCTTGAGCGGCTGGCCAAAGATAAAACTGCCCGCCACCGCAAACTCGGCAATGTTATCGGACGTCGTTGCAAAACGATGCTGCGGCTCGGCTGCGTCGCCCGCCAGCTGCTCGCGGCGCGTGAGAATATCGGTCAACTCACGCGTGGTCTCCTCGGCGGAGCTCACCACGCGCACTCCGGGACCCAGCGCATGGCGAATAGGCCCCACGAGCAGCGGAAAATGCGTGCAGCCGAGCACCACGGTATCGATGCCGTGGTCGCGCAGCGGTTCAACCGTGGCGCCGACCAGCGCGCGTACGGCAGGCGTATCAAAGATGTCCTCGTTCTCGAGCCACTGCTCTTGCAGATGCGCGCCCGAGGCGAGCTCGTGCTCAACGACCTCGACAAAGCTCGAGGCAGGGCAGCCGTATACGTCGACGCCGGCATCCAAGTCCTGAATGGCACGCGTGTAAGCGCCTGAGCGAATGGTGAGGTTGGTGGCGAGCACGCCCACCCGGCGCGTGCGGGTGCTGTTGATTGCCGCGCGTGCGCCCGGTGCGATCACACCGATGACGGGGACGTCGAGCACCTGCTGGGCCAAACGCAAGGCCGCAGCGGTCGCCGTATTGCAGGCGATGACCATGATCTTGACGTCGTGCTTCGACAGCCAACGGCCCGCCTGCAGTGCAAACGAGCGCACCTCGTCCTCGGTGCGGGTGCCGTAGGGGCAGCGCTTGGTGTCGCCAAAGTAGTAGACGGACTCGTGCGGCAACGCCGTTGCGATGGCGCGCGCAACCGTCAGACCGCCTAGACCCGAGTCGAATACGCCAATGGGGCGTGTGTCGCCAGCCAGATTCTCGATATCGGACATTACCTCACCAGATTCTCTCTCGAAAAGATATGGCTCAGAACTATAGGGCCGCGCTACGAACGAGCCGCGACGAGCAGCTCTGCCGTTGCCGCCCAGCCGTCGACAATCTTGCCGCGCGTGACGTAGGCGTTATCGCAGGTATCCAGGAACTCGGGCGCGCCGGCGCTGGTCAAACCGTTCTCGACCAGGCAGAACGTGCCCACGTGGTCAGCCATGTAGAAGTCGGACTCGGAATCGCCGAGCGCCAGCGTCTCCTCGCGCTCGATACCAAGGTGCTCGCAGAAACGTGCGATGGCAACGCCCTTGTTGAGACCGGCGGGATTGATGTTAAACGCGCGGCCATCCTCGACGCGTTCGAGCTCGAGCGTCGTCGGCTTGGACAGATGGGTCAGGTGACCGTTGCAGGCCCAGACCAGGCCGCAGCCGGCCTCGTCAAGAATGGCCTGGACCTCGTCGTCGGGCACATCGCCGCGCATGCCGACGGTGACCTCGCGGTACTTGTAGCCAGTCGACATGTCGTTGTGGTACTCGATCTTATGCGGCCAGCGGGCGAGAATCTTCTCGCACACGCCGGTCTGCTCGATCACCTGATGCGGCGTGAGGCCGCAGGCGGGGTCGTAGGGCATATCGCCGGTCAGGTACTCCCAATCGTTGGCCTTGAGGTCGTACATGACCAGGCCGCCCATCTCGCCGATGTAGGAGTTGAGGCCGAGCACGCGCGCGTCCTCGTGGATCATAGTGCGGTTGCGACCCGAGGTGGGGACCACCTGGATGCCGGCGCGGACAAGTGCCACGACAGCCTCGACGAGCTTGGTCGAGGGGTTGCCGTCGTTGTCGCGCAGCACGCACGAGCCGGGTGCGAGCATCGTGGCGTCCAGGTCGGTAAAGACGTACTTAACCTTGGCAAGACGCTCGCGCATCTCGCCCGAAAGCTCAGCGACGGTCGGCAGGGTATTGTGGGACATGGTCACTCCATTACGTAGAAGGGGCTTCTGGTCTTAGGCGGCGCGCCCCGCTTGAGGGGAAACGCGCCTGCAACGGCAGCGCGCTCAGGACGCCGCCCTCATCGCAGTTCATTAGTCAAACTGGGTAACATCGATTAAACGGTTGGCAAGCGAAAGATCGCTCTCGATGGGCTCGAACTCATCGCCCACGTGCATGAGCTCCTCGTCGCCCTTTGCCAACAGCAAGACGATGGTGGGCGCATCGGGGCTGACGTATTCCTCACGCGCCGCCTTGAACGCCTCGTGCACAGCAGCCTCGCGATCGAGGATGATCTTGTTTGGGGTATCGTCGGGAACATGCTCGGCAAGCTCGCGACAGACCTTCATCGGGTCCTCGTGAGCCGGATCCTCGTTGGTAAAGATCAGCAGATCAGAATATGGTGCGGCCTCGCGCGGAAGCTGCTCACGGCGCTCCTGTGCCTTGCCTCCAGCGGCACCAAACAGCGCAATGACCGGGCTGGCGGGAAACGCGCGCTTGACCGACGAAAAGAGCGAGCGGAACGAAAGTTGGTTGTGAGCGTAGTCAACAACGCAAACCACGCGGCCATCCTTCGACTCCACGACCTCCATGCGGCCCGGCACACGCAGCTTGGAGAGGCCCTTCTTGATGGCATCGATACCGATACCAATCTCGCGCGCGGCGGCGATAGCGACCAGCGCGTTTTCCACGTTAAAGTCTCCCGCGATACCCAGCAGGACCTTCTCCCCCTCCTCGGGCTCGTCAGCGCTCATGCCATGCAGGTTAAACTCGATGTTGAAGCCGACCATGCGGACATCGCTTGCCCACAGGCTCGCCTCGGGATGCTCGACGCCAACGGTCACCAAGCGCTCGGCCGTCGACGCGGCCTCCAGCACGCGTTCGACTTCATCGGTGCCCAGATTCACTACGGCGGTCTTAGCCTGATCAAAGATCCTGAGCCTGCTCTTAAAATAATCCTCGAAGGTCGGGTGCTCGATCGGCGAGATGTGGTCACGCCCAATGTTGAGGAAGCACGCTACGTCAAACGGCAGGTTCTCGACGCGCTGGTACTTGAGCGCCTGGCTTGAGACCTCCATGACCATGGACTGGCGACCAGACGCGCGACAGTTGGCGATATGGCGCCAGACCTCGGGGGCCTCGGGCGTGGTGTTGGTGCTCTCGTAGCACTCGATACCATCGTCGGTGTTCAC
>URZB01000044.1 GCA_900552295.1 uncultured Collinsella sp. | reverse complement strand
GCTCATCGGAAGCAGGAAGGGGCTCGGCAATCGCGGTACCTTGCTTTTCAAACGTTATCGTGGAATCGAACTGCGCGGCATCAAACGACATGGTGCTATCGACGTGCTGCTGAGCCTCGAAAGACGTTGTAGCTTCGGCAGCGTCGACGGGTACGGACTGCATAGCCTCGTTCTGCTCGAACTCTTGCGCCGCGCGCTCACGTGCCGCCTCGGCCGCCTGCTGCTGAGCGATAGCCTCCTGCTCGGCAGCCTCGCGTGCGGCAGCGCGCTTCTCCTCGAAATCGTCGACAAATTTCTTGCCCTTTGCAAGCGCACCCTTAAAGAAGTTGGAAGCGCTGGCGCCAATCGACGAGAACGCGGATGCAATGTCGGCATGGGGCGTTGCCGCGGGAATCTCGGCCGAGAAATCAGTATCGCTCTCGTAAGACACGCGCCTCGGCTGTTCAACGTAATCGTCGTCAGACTCGTCCGCAACGTCTTGCGCCGGCGCGGCGGGAGCCAAAATGTCCAGTCCTGCCGCGGGATCGATCGCGGACACCGCCTCGGGCTCGGCAACGGCAGCGGCAACCGCGGCAGACTCATCATCCACGGTGACAGCGGGCGCAGGTGCAGCCACGACGGGGGCAGGCTCGGGCTCAAACGTCGGCTCCTCGCCCTCCTCGTAATCGAGCGTGCAGGACTCGGGAAGCATTCCGAGCGCACGGATGGCATCCGAACCAAAGCGGATGTTGCCGGCGGCATTGCGATAGAGCTTGGGCTCGGGCTCGGCCGCGACAGGCTCCTCCACCGGCTCGGCAGCGGAAACCTCGTCATTGAACTCTTCGGCCTGGACAGCCTGATTCTGATCCTCGGGCACAATGGCGCCAATCAGCGTCTCGTCGGCAGACGCACCCTCAAAGCCCTCGATCTGCTCGTCGAAAGCCTCGCCCTGTTCGGGCTCGGTTTGAGCGTCGGGAGCAATCGGCTGACCGAACTCGTCCTCGGCGTAGGTAGGCTCTTCGTACTCGATGGTGTTGCCGTAGTCGTTTTGCTGCTGGGCCGCGGCATACTCCGCCGCCGCGCGCGCCACTTCCTCGGCACGACGTTTCTGCTCCCCAAAATAGGTATCGAACGGAACATCGTCGGGAAACTCGTTCTCGCCCTGGAAGGGAGCAACGTTGTCCATAACGCCGAGCATAGCGGCGACAGAAGACTTGTTGCACACCGCGCCGGACGTATAGGGAAGAACGTGGCGGTTAGAGATGATGTTCGCCGCGTTGGCAAGTGCAACGAGGGAAGCGAGGATCGCGACAATCCACAGCAGAACCTTGAGCGCGCCGGGGAGCGGCAGGATACGCAGGATGGCAACGGCAGCAGGGGCAATCGTGGCAACGGGCAACAGCTTGGCGATGAGCGCACGATACGAAGCATAGGGCTCGCGGGCGAGCAGCTCAGCACGGGGAGAGTCGTAGTGCGCGACAACGACCACCGGGCGGTTGCGCGGAGACGCGAGCGGGCCCGAGGCCTTGTGGTAGGCGATGACATTTTGGCTCACGCCCGTCTTGCCCAGGCGCGAAACCACGGGGTGGCCCGTGCGCTCGAGCACGTAAAGAACGGCGCCGACAATGGCCAGCAAGGTGCCGACCAAGCCGATACCGCCGCCGATGCCCATCAGCAGGGCGCCGGCAAACGCAAGAATACCGGTAACGGCAAATGCCAATCTACTGGGCGCCGGGGCATTGAACTCCTGAACCTCGGGGTCAAAGCCGTGGTTGCGGAAGATCTGAGCGATATCCTCGGCAGCCAAGCGCTCTTCTTCGCTGCATGCCGGCGTAATGCCGGTGTTCTGCAGCAGGTGGTTAATATAGTTCTGGGTGTTCGCCATGTGCGCTCCACATCCATAATCCAACAAATAGGCCCAATGCATGCACATTAGAACCGTATATAGTCGAAAGTATACCCCGAGCGAGCGCAAACGACCGAATTCGGGCCATCTTAACGCCTCGAGCGGACAAGGATATAGCCTAATCTCCATATCGGACTAAAATCATGGCAGCAAACCACCTTCTCATGCGAGGACTCTATGACGGCAAGCGACGCGACCGCGACAATTAAAAAGGGGAATTCGGAGCCCGGTTTCGATAAAACGGCTCAGCGCATCCTCAATCTTTTCTTTGTGCTCAACAGCTCCCCCGAACCGCTGACGACCGAGCAGATCGTCTTGGATTCTGACCTGGGATATGGCTCGGGCAATATCGACTCGGATAAGCGCAAGTTTCGGCGCGATCGTGACAAACTGCTCGAGCGTGGCATCTTAATCAAGGAGGTTCGCCCCGCCGGTGCGCAGGAGACCGAGGAAAGCTCGTGGACAATCGACCGCGAGCACACGTTTGCTGCAGGCGGCCTCATCACCGCAGACGACGCCGATATCCTACTCAACGCCATCGACCAGACGCTAGCGGCCGGCTCTTCCACCTTTGCCGCGCCGCTTGCCGATATTCGCTCCAAAATTGCCTACCTCACCGGCAGGACGACGGTGGACGAAGTACCGATCCGCCGCTCTCCCACCGTCGATGCGGTATGGAGCGCCTTTGCCGAGCGATGCGCGCTGCGATTTTTATATCAGAACGGACGCGGCGAGCAGAAAGAACGTACCGTCTGTGTCTACGGCATGTTCGAACGCGAGGGCGTGGCGTACTTCTGCGGCCTCGACAATGTCACCGACGACATCAGGACATTCCGCTGCGACCGTATCGTTCGCGCATGGCGTCCTTCGAAGGCCTACGCCATCCCTGCGGACTTCAATCTCAACGACTATCTGTTCTTTGAATTCGATTTCGCCGACCGACCGCCCGTTGCAGCCACGTTCTCGTTCGCCCCTCAGACGCAGATCGATATGATCAACGGCCTCACGCGCGGGCGAGGTGAGCTCACACACACCGATGCGGGATGGATCTGGACCGTTGACGTGCGCGACCTTGAAGCCGCCGCCTCATTTTGCATGGCCCACGCCATGGACGGCATGAGGCCCATGGCCCCCAAATCGCTCAAGCAGGCGTGGAACCACCTCATTGAAAGGACGGTGCACGAGTATGCCCGTGCGTAAACTCACCAGCGAGCAGAGACTCTCACGCGCCATCGACATCATGGAGGCCCTCTACGCCGCCGGCGAGAGCGGCATGACACGAACCGAGATTTGCGGCCGCTTTGACATCACGGGAGTATCGCTCGACGAGATTCTCGAGATCGTCTCGACGCTCGCGGACCGAGAATCTGGTGCGCGCATCATCTGCGAATGCCACGGCGAGCGTGTGGTCCTCACTGGTGACGCCGGGCGTGTGCTACCGTTGCGCTTGAGTGCAGCCGAGGGCGCTGTGCTCAACCACGAACTTGAATCGTTGGGGATCGAGCCGCAGACGGCAGCTCGGATTCGACATGCCCTTCTACCCGAAGAGCTCGGCTATAACCAGCGCGTCTTTGACACCGTCAACCACGGGTCGCACTGGCAGCAGCTGAGCTGTGCCATTCAGGACGGCGTTCGCTGCCGCATCTCATATCGCTCGATGGACGATGCACGGCCACGCGAGCGTTTGGTCGACCCCTTGCGCATTACGGCAAACGGCGACCAAACATACCTGATTGCCTGGGACATCGCGATCGATGAGCAGCGCACCTATCGCATGGATAAAATCGAGGGACTCGCCTTGACGGAAGACTCCGTCGTGCCTCACACACCGGACGTCGCATCCCTCCACGATTCCCTTGCCCGGACGCAGCGCAGCGCAAAGCTCTTGATGCCATTCGATATGGCGGAGCATCTGGAGTGGGCCGGCATCACCCTAATCGAGCGCGGCGGGGCAGACATGGCAACGGTAACTGTGCATTACGGCTCCGAGCGTTGGCTACTGAGCCAGGTAATCGCAGCGGGCGGAGCCATCCGCATCTTGGATGACCCCGCCCTGTCAAAGCGCCTGTGCGATATGGCAAAAACCCTCGTCTGTCCGCTTTAGCGCCGCCGCTCGTGGCGTGCGCGCCACAGTTGCAGATAGTGCCCGATCTGCGCCGATTCGATGCGCTGGTAGGAGCTCGTGGGCAGCGACGTTAAGAACTTCTTTCCGTAGCCCTTCGTCACCAGGCGCGGGTCGGCCAGAATCAGCACGCCGCAATCGGTCGACGAGCGGATAAGGCGGCCGGCCGCCTGCTTGACCTCGAGCACCGCCTCGGGCAGCGAATAGCGCGCCCAAGCGCGGTCTTCGCGCAGGTTGCGCTCGCACGAGAGCGGGTCCGTGGGACTCGAGAACGGCAGCTTGGGAATGATGACGCAGCGCAGCGTCTCGCCGCTGGCGTCGAACCCCTCCCAGAAGGCCTTAAGCGCAAAAAGCGATGAAGTCGGCTCGTTGATAAACCGATCGCGCAGGCGACGAGGAGATGAGTTGCGCTGCTGGCAGTTGAGCTCCAGACCCGCACGGGCCATCTTGGGCTCAACGCGGGCGTACAGGTCTTCCATGTCGCGCCGATTGGTGAACAGTGTGAGCACCGATCCGTCCATGGCAAGATGGGCGTCGACCAGCACGCGCTCGAGCGCCGTAAGATAGCTCTCGCGATCGCGCGGATCGGGGATATCGCCCGCAACGACTACAGCCATGTTCGAATCGAAGTCGTAGCTCGAGTCCAAGTGCAGCGATGAGGATGTTGAAGCGCCGATGCGATCGAGGCCGACCGCGTGGTTAAAGTGTTCGAAGCTTTTGGACACCGTCATGGTCGCCGAGGCAAAGATAGCCGTGTGAACCTCGGGCAGCCACTCGGTTGCCAAGGCCTCGCCAATGTCGATGCGCTCTGCGGTCATTGACTCTCCGCCGGCACGCAGCCTGCGATTGACCTGCAGCGAATACACGTAGTGTTCATCGGTGCCATCAATGATGAGTTTGAGGTTCTCGGCCAGCTCGTGCAGGCGGCGCGAGATATCACCCAGGTCGACAACAACCTCGGGCTTGTCGGCGGCGACGGCTTGCACCAGCGCGTCGACGCTCTTGTCAGCCTGTTCCAATACGTCGATGGCAGCGTAGGCCGACTGTAAGAAATCATGCCAGTCGTCAGATTCGCGCAGCTCGGGGCCAATCCATAGATTGGCATTGTCATAACCCCCACGGGCACGGCGGCCGAGCTCGCGAACGCCATCGAACACGTCGGCGATTGCCATGCTCGCGCGCGCAACCGTCGACGTCGCCTTGGCAGTAAGGCCCAGATAGAGCGTAGAGCCCTCGGAGGTTGCCAAATCACGGGAGACCTGGCTTAGCGCACCGGTGCTCGAGCCACCCAGGCGCTCAAACAGAACGCGTGATTCGTCCGCCGACACCACGCGCGCCCACTGACGGCGCGCCTCGCGCTCGATGGAATGGGCCTCGTCGATTACCCAATGACGAATCGGAGGTAAAATCCTGCCCTCGGCCGCGACATTGCGGAACAGCAGGGAATGGTTGGTGACCACCACGTCGGCATGCGCTGCACGACGGCGAGCGCCGTGGACCAAACATTTATCAGGGAAAAACGGGCAGAGGCGACGAGCACACTCGCGCGAGGCCGTCGTAAAGTCGGGGCGGTTGACGCTGCGCCACCGAATGCCGAGCGAGTCGAGGTCGCCATCGGCTGATTGGCAGACGTACGCCATAATGACCGCGACCGCCGTGAGCGTGTCCGCCGGATCGCGCTTGGTGGTAATCTCGACCTGGCCGCGGCTCATGCGCTCAAGCTTGCGCAGGCATGGATAGTGGTCATACCCCTTGAGAGCGCAAAATGACAGACCACCGTCCAGTTGCTCGGCAAGTTTTGGCAGCTCATGGTACATGAGCTGGTCGGCAAGATTGTTCGATTTGGTCGCAATACCAACCGTGATGTTGTTACGGCGCGCTGCCTCGGCAAAAGGCACCAGATAGGCCATCGATTTGCCGACGCCCGTGCCCGCCTCAATTACACGATGAGTGCCCGTGACCAGCGCATCGCGGACCTCGAGCGCCATCGCGATCTGCTCATCACGCGGCTCGTAGGTGGGATACATGCGATTGACCAGGCCACCTGGCGCATAGTCTGCCTCAATCTCCTCACGACTCGGCATCTTGAGGACCGGCAGTTCGTCGGCGTCCACCCGATCGTCGGCGCGATCGGCCTTGAGAACGTCAGCACGAGCGGCGCTGAGAGAGAAGATAGAACCAGGGTTCTGCCCTGCCAAGAATGAGAAGATAGGACGATAGGACCAAGGCACATCCGGATGCATGTCGGCTAGGCGCGCCATGAGGCCCTGAGGCAAGTCGGTGAGCGCCACGAGCAACACGCGCCATACGCCACACAGGGCGTCGACGTCGGCATTGGCACGGTGTGATGCCGAGTCACAGCCAAACAGATCGGCCATAAAAGACAACTTGTGCGATGCCAGGCGCGGAAGCGCGATGCGCGACAGCGCCAGCGAATCGATCCAGATATCGCTCACGTTGACGCCGCCTTTGACCGACTCGATAAACGAGCGGTCGAACGTGGCGTTATGTGCGATTACCGGGCAACCACCGACAAAATCGGCGAGAGCGGCTACGGCCTCAACGGCCGACGGGGCATCTGCCACATCGGCATTTGTAATGCTCGTGAGCTCGGTGATCTCGGCGGGAATCAGCTGCTTGGGATGCACGAAGGTATCGAAGCGGTCGACGACCTCGCGGCCCGAAAGACGGGCCGCCGAGATCTCGATCAGCTCATTGTCCTGCACCGAAAGACCTGTGGTCTCGGTATCGAGGACAATCACATCTTCCTCGATAAGGCCGAAGGACTGCGTTTTGGCGCGTTCGGCAAGCGTGGCATAGGAGTCGATGACAAACTGCGGCGTTCCTGACGAAACCGCGTCCTCGATTAGCATGCAATGCCCGCTCGACGAAGGCCCATACGAATCAGGCTGTCACAGACCTGCGGGAACGTCATGTCGTCGGTGTGGCGGATCTCGTCCGGATACAGCGACGTATCGGTCATGCCGGGAATGGTATTGGTCTCGAGGATAACGGGGCCGTCCTCACTCACGATAAAGTCGCTGCGCGAGATACCCAGGCAACCGAGGGCCTTGTGAGCAGCACAGGCAAGCTCCTGAGCGCGAGCGTAATTCTCGGGTGAAATCTGCGCCGGAATGCGATGGATGTCCGTAGGGTCGACATATTTCACGTCCAGATCGTAGAACTCGCAGTCCTCGGGTTTGCGAATCTCGACAATCGGCAGAGCGCGCACGTCGTCCTCGCCGTACACACCGACGGTGATCTCGGTACCCTCGATGCACTTCTCGACCAGCACTTTGTCGCCGTACGCAAACGCCTTGGCGATTGCCGCGGGCAGCTCGGAGGGCTCATGGACCAGGGAAATGCCATAGCTGGAACCGTTGACGGCCGGCTTCACAAAGCAGCGCTCGCCACAAACCTCGACGATATGATCGATATCGACTTCATCGCCCACCTCGAGCGCGAGGCCGGGGGCAATGGGAATGCCCGCCTTGGCGTACAGGAGCTTAGAGACCTCCTTGTCGGCACCGCAGGCGCTGGCAAGCACGCCCGAGGCCGTGTAGGGGATACCCAGGGTCTCCATGGCGCCCTGCATGGCGCCATCCTCGCCGCCGGCACCGTGCATGGCGATAAACGCCACGTCAAAGCCGCCGGTCGCCATGGTTACCATAAAATCATCGGCAGCCGTGTCGAGCAGCTCCACCGAAGTGTAGCCGGCCTCCTTCAAGGCAACCACGACGTTTTTTCCCGAATTGAGCGAGATCTCGCGCTCAGCGGAATGACCGCCCGCCAAGACCGCTACGTGCATGTTCTCTAGGCTTTTACCCGGCATGGGCAGACTCCTCCTCTATAATTTCTGCAGCTGATACCATATTGTAGCGATACCCTCTACGTTTCCCCAAAATCGAAAGGCTTCCATGAATCCCAGGACTAAATCTCAGGACATTCGCGACTTGAGCCAAAACGATATTCGCGAGCTCGTGGCCGAGCTTGGCCAGCCCGCCTTCCGCGCGAAGCAGCTCATCGAATGGGTCTTTGAGAAGAACGTTTGTTCGTTTGACGATATGACCAACCTTCCCAAGGCTTTCCGCGAGCAGCTTAAAGAGGCTTTTGCCTTTGACACGCCGACTGAACTCACCAAGCAGGTTTCCAAAGATGGCTCTCGCAAGTATCTGCTCGAGTACCACGACGGCGTTTCCGTCGAGACCGTCGGCATGCCCCGTCGTAACAAGCTTTCCGTCTGCGTTTCCACCCAGGCAGGCTGTGGCATGGGCTGTGCCTTTTGCGCTACCGGTCTCAACGGCCTCAAGCGCTCTCTGACCGCTCAAGAGATCGTCGACCAGGTACTTCATGTATCCAACGACTTTGGCGAGCGCGCCACGAGCGTTGTCTTCATGGGCCAGGGCGAGCCGTTTGCCAACTACGACGAGGTTCTCAAGGCGATGCGAATCCTCAACGACCCCGATGGCATCGGTATCGGCGCTCGTCACCTCACCGTCTCTACCAGCGGCGTTATTCCCGGTATTCGCAAATTTGCCGACATCCCCGAGCAGTTCACGCTTGCCGTTTCCCTGCATTCCGCCATCCAGTCGACGCGCAATAAGCTCATGCCCGGTGTTAAGAAGTACACGCTGCTTCGCCTTCACGAAGCGCTTCAGCTCTACACCGAGAAGACCGGCCGCCGCCCGACCTATGAGTATGCCATGATCGAAGGCGTCAACGATACGAATCCCGAAATGCAGGCGCTCTGCGACTTCTGCGAGGGAACGCTGTGCCACGTTAACCTCATTCAGCTTAACGACATCGAGGGTAGCCCGCTCAAGCCGTCGCCGATTCATAAGGTTGAGGATCTTCAGCGTCGTCTTGAGTCCCGTGGCATCGAGACCACGATTCGTAACTCCCGTGGTAACGATATTGACGCCGCTTGCGGACAGCTGAAGCAGCGCTTCAAAGTTCAGAAGAACGCATAGGGGAGTCGCATCCCAAAACGTTTCATGTGAAACATCGAACGACCCCGGTTACAGAATATGCAACCGGGGTCGTTTCATTTATTGACCTTAATTTTGAATCAGCTGCTACCTGTCCCATTTTTACGGCCAAAATAAGGGGTCCTTGTCTCATGAATCAGACAAGGACCCCTCAAAATATGCTGAGTAATTGTTAGGTACCTAATAGCCTACATTTTCCCATTGGTTGCTGACCCAACCTTGATTAATCTTGGGATTCTTCGTTACCTGAGCAGTACGCATGGCAACATCTTCTGTCATAACATCCATTTTCTTTTTGGAAGTATCGACGATATCTTGCGCGCTACGAAGCAAACGACCTCGAAGTTCATCGTCTGTAGCGATCCTATAGCCAGCAAAGGCACCAGCCGCGACAGTCGTCACCAATGCAATCGCTGTTAAAATCTTATTCCTCATCTTGGCCTCCTTGATCAAACTGAATCATTTCGCCAAGAATACGGGAGAGCTCTTCCTCGTCTTTAAACTCAATCTCAATCTTATTCTTTCCACGCGAGCTCTTCACACGCACGTTGGTATTAAAAACCTGACGAAGCACGCGGGCAGCCTTTTTAAAAGACTGAGGCGTTGCAGGCCTCGGCGTCTTAGGTGTCTCTCCGGCAGAAAACAACGGAGCAAGATTTTCTGTCGCTCTTACGGAAAGGCCCTCTGTAACAACTTTCTCTGCAAGTCGAATACGCGCGTCCTCATAGGGAACTGCAAGAATCGCACGTGCATGACCAGCAGTAAGTTTGCCC
>URZB01000043.1 GCA_900552295.1 uncultured Collinsella sp. | reverse complement strand
TATCGTCGGCAGCGTCAGATGTGTATAAGAGACAGCGTCGTGGTATGGCTGATGAATCACATACAAATCAAGATAGTCCAGCCCCAGTTTTTCCAGTGCCAGCGCAAAGCCGCGCTTTGCTCCCTCATAGCTGATGTCCGGGATCCACAGCTTTGTGGTAATGAACAGATTTTCTCTTGGCACTCCGCAGCGGCGAATGGCCCGGCCAACCGCTTCTTCATTGCCATAGGCAGCAGCGGTGTCGATCAGGCGATAGCCCCGCTTTACCGCCTCGCGAACGGCTTCCGCCGCCTCGGCATCGTCGATGAACCAGGTGCCCAGTCCCAGCTTGGGAACCTGGACTCCGCTTGCCAACGGGTAGGTTTCATTCAAGATCATCGTTCTACTCCTCGCCCCAGACATCCTTTGCCATGCGGAAAACCGCCCACGCCTTGGGCCAGCCGCAGTAGAAGGCTGCATGGGTCACGACCTCCGCGATTTCTTCTTTTGTAATACCGTTCTTCTTTGCCTCCGCCAGGTGATAGCGGAAGCTCTCATCGGTAAGTCCCTGAGCCATCAGCGCGACGACGGTCACGAGGGAGCGGTCACGGAGGCTGAGCTGCCCCTCTCGGCTCCAGACCTCTCCGAAGAGCACGTCATCGTTCAGTTCCGCGAATTTCGGGGCGAACTCGCCCAGGGCATCTCTGCCTGCCGTCTGCTTGACTGCCATGTTTCATTCCTCCCTACAGCCTTGCGTACTCTTCATGGGATACCGGCTCGCACCACTCGTTCTCGCAATTCTCGCCGGGAACCTCCACGGCGATATGGCTGAACCAGCTGTCCTTCTTCGCTCCGTGCCAGTGCTTGACGTTGGCGGGGATCATCACGACGGAACCCTCGTGCAGGCTGACGGCGGCCTTGCCTTCCTCCTGGTACCAGCCCTCGCCAGCCGTGCAGAGCAGGAGCTGACCGCCTCCTTTATCCGCGTGGTGGATATGCCAGTTGTTGCGGCATCCCGGCTCGAAGGTCACGTTGGCGACGAACGGGCCGCCTTCCGGATCGGTCAGCGGATTCAGGAACGAATCGCCGGTGAAGTACTGGGCATAGGTGGTGTTCGCCGTTCCCGTGCCGAATGCGTTGACCTTCTCGAACTGTTCTTTTCGTTCATACCTCATAATTGAAACCTCCTGCTTAGGATTATCGATTCACGCCATAGCGCAGCCAAACCGCCCCGCCGTCCATGGCCTTCGCCTCTTTCAGCGTAAAGCCAAGGGCCTTGCTCTCCGAAATGCCTTCTGCGGCTCGGAAAACCGGTGGCGTATCCGGGCTCCCGTCTGCCGCCGCCGCCAACACGATGCTGATCTCATCGCACATTCCCGCTTGCAGGAACGACCAGTTCAGCACGCCGCCACCGCCCAGCATCAGGGTCTCGATATTGAATTCTTCTTTCAGCTTGGAAAGGGCCAGGCCGTGATCCAGCTCCGTTTCTCCCGCGATGATGTACGAGATTCCCAGCTTTCTCAAAAATGCCCTGTAGGCGTTGCCGACCTGCTCTGTCAGCACCTCGACGACATGGGCGGTGGTGTCCACATAGCGCAGGGTGCTGCTTTCCCACCCCAGCTTGCCGTGGGGGTCCACGGAGACATAGAACATTCCGAAGTCCGGCTGCGCGATGAAATCACCTGCCGGAACGGTCGCGCATCTTCGTCCAGGTCCGGCTTCCTGTAGAAGGTGAAGTTGTCGTCCGTTGTCACCCTGCCGGACAGCCAGCCCTGGTGATGGTAAAAGGGCTCTTTCCCAAAGGCGATGTCGTAGAACGCATCGCCCGCCGCTCTGCCCTGCGGCGTTCCCATGTAACCGCCCATGATCTTTCCGTCCAAAGCGCACATCATGTGGCAGAAAACATACGGCCTGTTCACGTTCGATTCCCCTCCTTATGATTGACAATCATTCCGTTTGGAAGCATGCTTCCTTTGAACTTCATGTGCATCCTAGAACTTGAAGTTAACTTTAAGTCAAGGGGATTCTGGAATAATTCGGAGGGGTTTTCAGATGGTCTATACGGTGGGAGAGATGGCGAAGCTGCTGGGGGTTGCGGCGTCCACCTTGCGCTACTACGACAAGGAGGGGCTGCTGCCCTTCGTGGAGCGCTCCTCCGGCGGCATTCGCATGTTCCGGGAATCGGATATCGAATGGCTGCAGGTGATCGGCTGCATGAAGAAAGCCGGGATGTCCATCAAGGACATCCGACAGTACATCGAGATGGCGCTGCAAGGAGACGACACCATCGATTTGCGCCTTGCCATGTTCCAGCGCCAACAAGAAGTTCTGAAACAGCAGATGGCGGAATTGCGGCACACCATGGAGATGGTGGATTACAAGTGCTGGTATTACGAAACGGCGAAGGAAGCGGGTACGGTCGATGCCCCGCAGAAGATGGAGCTTGCCAAAGTCCCGGAACGCTTTCGGAAGATTCGGCAGGAGCTGCGCACTGCGCCGGGGACTGCGGCAACGATATGACAAGACTGCTTAGGCAACGGCAGCCAAGCGCTTGATTATCACGGTAACTTTATCGTTCAAAAAGTACTACTAACAAACGACCGCCCCGGCTATCCGCTGTTCGCGGAAGAGCAGGAGAGCTCTTGTCGCCGGGATGGAACCTTTTCAACTCGCAGGATAGCAGAATCGCCTCGCAAGCCAGAATCAGCACGGGACGGCAGCGGGCAGAACCGCCACCCCTAGATTACCCTCACGCTGCCACTGGCAACCCTGATTTAGGAGTAAATCTCCCTAAAACAGCAGGTCAGAAGCATAAAAAATACCCCCGATTCCAAGTGGAAATCGGGGGTATCTCATCGGGTGGCTTTCAAGCAGTTTGCAAAACTGCAGGTCGCAGACCTTCATTGCTAGTAGGAGAAATGAGTAGTCTCGGGTGGCTTGCCCATGAGTTGACGAATAAGTTGGAACTTCGCCATTGGCTCAATCGCTTCGCGCGCTCGATAAACTTGTTTAGTAAAAGGCGGATCGGTCACCGATGGACGCGCGACGAGAAACACGTACCTCCAGTGGTTCAAGCACGACGCGCGTGAGGGTCTCTGCAAGCAACCACCCGGTGCGCTACTGTTGCCAGCGTGGCTTAGCGGACTGGCGAATCCCGCCCCGTGCGCGTCATCATCCAATCAAATGCCCTGGCAAGCAGCAGCACCGCCAATCACACTGCGTTCTTACGGCGCCCTCTGCGATACAATTAGCGAATTGTGTTTTCACCTCGCAGCTACGGAGACATTAGATGATTACGCTGGACAATCTTCGCCACGCACTTAGGGCTCTGTACTACGAGCCGTCGGGCGACGGCACCGTTTATCAGAAATCCTGGGAAGAGACCAGCGCGCAAATCACGGTCGATTTTTCCAAGAAACGCATCGGCTACCCGAAAGACCTGGGGTTCAAGGTCAACAAAGACACAACTTGTAACTTCTCCGATAACGAGAACTTCGTCGTACTCGCCTGCGTAACCATGCTCCTCGACAAAGGATATCGCCCCGAATCACTCGAGCTGGAGCGCGAATGGGCCCTTGGGCACGAACAAAAGAGCGGCCGCGCTGATATCTGCATTAATGACGAGAGGGGCGACACGCTCGCAATCGTCGAATGCAAGACCCCTGGAACCGAGTTCAAAAAAGAATTCAAGAACATGCAGTCAGACGGAGGGCAACTCCTCTCCTATTGGCAACAAGAGCGCGCGACTCGCTGGTTGGTGCTCTTTGCATGCGATTTCATCAACAACGAAATCGTGCCAGACCAGGTTTCAATTAACTGCAGCGATGACGAGAACTTCATCGCGCTCGCCAAACGCGATGACACCATTGCGCTCTACCGCGACGCCCATACAGTGGAACAGCTCCATCAAGTTTGGACGGAAACGTACAACCAACAAGTCGAGGGAAACATCCTCTTTGGCGATAGGTCAACGGCATACCACCCGATGGTTCCTCCCCTTCTCAAGAAGGACCTTGTCGACTTCAGGGCCGAAGACAGCATCGTCAACCGCTTCGAGGAAATCCTCCGCCACAACAACGTCTCCGATAAAGAGAACGCCTTCAATCGCCTTATCGCGCTCTTTATCGCGAAGCTCCAAGACGAGCTCTCGAAAATGCCAACCCAGGAGATTGAGTTCCAATACCGCCAAGGACGCGACACCTACGAAACGCTCCAGGACAGGCTCCAGAGGCTCCACTCAGACGGCATGAGAAAGCTCATGCGGGAAGAGGTCCTGTACGTTCCCAACGACTACGCCGCAAACCTCATAAGCAACTATACGGGCCAGCACCGCAAGCAGCTCATCGAGGAGCTGAACGGCACGCTGCGCAAGCTCAAGTTCTATACCAACAATGACTTTGCGTTCAAAGACGTCCACAACGAGGAGCTCTTTCTTCAGAACGGCAAGGTGCTCGTAGAGACGGTGCAACTTCTACAGCCGTATCGCATCGTAGGAACTCAAGACATTCAATTCTTGGGCGACCTCTTCGAACAGCTCCTTAATCAGGGCTTTAAGCAAAACGAGGGCCAATTCTTCACACCTGTGCCCATCACCCGTTTTATTTGGAAGTCGCTCCCACTCGACAGCATCGTGCAGGACGAGGCTGGTGCCGTGCACTATCCACGCGTTATCGATTACGCCTGTGGCGCGGGGCACTTTCTCACAGAAGGGTTCGAAGAAAATCTCCGACGCCGCATGCCAATATGATCCGACCATAGAGGATGACCTCGGAGACGCCGACTGGGTCAGAGACAATCTCGTCGGCATCGAGAAGGACTATCGACTCGCTCGCGTTTCCAAGGTCTCGTTCTACATGCATGGCGCAGGGCAGGGCAACGTGGTCTTCGGCGACGGACTTGAAAATTATCCCGACAAGGGAATCGACAGCCGGACCGACAGGGGACGCTTCGACATTCTTGTCGCCAATCCCCCGTACTCTGTCGCGGCCTTCAAACCGCATCTCAAGCTTCACAACAACGAACTCAAAGTGCTGGAAACCATCAGCGATAGCGGCTCGGAAATCGAGACCCTCTTTGTCGAGCGTGCGGCACAGCTTGTTCGGCCCGGAGGCTACGCCGCCATCGTCCTCCCCACCTCGATCCTCGACAAGAGCACGAGCTCGAGTTTCGTGGCCGCACGCGATGTGCTTTTGAGCTCCTTCGAGATCGTCTCCATCGCCAGGTTTGGATCAGGCACATTCGCGGCCACAGGAACAAACGTCGCAATTATGTTCCTACGTCGCTTTGACGAGATCCCGCCCCGCAATGCGAACGCACTTGATTTCGTTGACGCTGTTTTTGAGCGCAGGAAGCTCACTGGTTGGAAAGACGAAAGCGCTTTCAACGCTTATCTCGGCACAATTAATGTAGACGGAGATACTTACCGGGCTTTTCTCGCAGGAGAGGCTGCCTGGAACGAATGGGCAAACACTCGCCACTTCAACGTTTATTGCCATCTTTTCGAATCATCGAAGGAGCTCAAGACCCTTCGAAAGAGCAAGACTTGGAAGGCGGCCGACAAGGACTCACAGCTCAAAGCAGAGAACGAGCTGTTCTATCGCTATGCGCACAAGGAAGAGCGCAAACGCCTGCGCGTTTGGGGTCTCGTCTGCGGCGAACAGACGCTCATCATCAACTCACCTAACACGACCAAGGAAATCGCCTCTTTCCTTGGCTACAAATGGAGCAATCGCAAAGGCAACGAGGGGATACAGCCCATCGATGGTGAGGGCGTGCTCTATTCGGACGACGAATCGGACGACACGAACTCGCTAAGCGGCATCATCAGAGCATGGTTCTCCGGCGAGCAGGTTGAGCCCGGCGACCTTGCCCAGTACTACTACTATGCCAAGACCGCCGATTTCATCGACTTTGATGCCGAGAAGTTCGACGAGACTCTTACGATTCCCCGCTCTTTCTACAAGCCCCGCTCGTTCGCCCAGGGCACCGTAGTCAAGACGCTTAGAGACATCACATCCTACGTTACCGACAGCGTGGCCCAGAGTTCCATCACCACCGACACTTACGTAACAACGGAGAACATGGTCAAGGACCGTGGCGGCATAACCGCCTATAGCGGAGAGCTTCCGGCAAGTGCTGGCACCGCATACAAGAAGGGAGACACGCTCGTCTCCAATATTCGCCCCTATCTGCAGAAGATTTGGCTCGCAGACCGCGATGGGACGTGCTCCAAGGACGTTTTGGTATTCCGAAGCATAAATACCGACAGCCTATTGCCCGAGTTCCTCCATCTGCTCCTGTGGCAGAAGGACTTCTTCGACTACGATATGTCCACCTTCACGGGAACCGGCAGGCCTCGCGGAGACAAGGATGAGCTGCTCAAATACCCCATCCCAGTCCCGACGCTCTCCGAGCAGAGAGCCCTCATCGACGGTTTCAATCGCTTAACAGATGAAATCAATAGCAAAAGACAGCAAATCGCCGCTCTCAAGGAGAGCGTCAAATCACGGTTTGTAGAGGTATTTGGCGATCCGGTCAATGGTAAAAAATGGCCTTTCGTTAGGCTTGAAGACCTCTGTACCAAGTTGGGTTCCGGAGCAACGCCACGAGGTGGCAAAACGGCATACAAGGCCGAAGGTGTTCCGCTGGTCAGAAGTATGAATGTTCACAACGGTCGTTTCGTGTGGAAGGACCTTGCTTGTATTGATGATGAACAAGCCGCAAAACTAGAAGGCGTCACGCTGATGAAGGGTGACGTGCTTCTGAATATTACTGGCGCTTCGGTTGCTCGTTCATGTCTTTTGCCGGATGAATTGGCTGGTGGACGTGTTAATCAGCATGTCTCAATTGTCAGAGTCGACCAAAAACGGATGCTGCCGGTGCTATTGAACACGGTGCTGATCAGTGATTCGTATCAGAAACTCCTGCTAAACGGCTCAAGAGCGGCTGGAGCAACAAGGGAGGCAATTACCAAAGAAGATCTAAAGAGAATGACGGTTCCCTTGCCTCCCCTTGAGCTTCAGCAAGAGTTCGCCGACTTCGTCGCCCAGGTCGACAAATCGCAATTTGCACTTGAGCAAGAGGTCGACGCCCTTTCTGCAGAGCGCGACGCCCTTCTAGACCGATTCCTCGCGTGATACGTTCCTCCCATCCACATCGGGATGGGAGGAACTGATGCACACGACGGTCGAAATAGCAAACGCGGTTCTCACAAAAATGCAGGCACTCATTAGCGGCGAAGTGCTTTCGTATCTCGAGAGCGTCCTTATGAGCGAACTCAGGGGCATCGAACTTGAAGTGAACGCGCTCAGCAATGTCGAAGACGAGACCTCAAAGTACATGGAGCGATTCCTCGCAGCCAAAACTATCGAGGGATGCTCGCCTAAGACCATCAGGTACTACAAGGCCACACTTACAAGGGCGCTCGAAGCAATCAAAAAACCAATTATCCGGATTAGTTCAGATGACTTACGAACATACCTGAGTGAATATCCCATAGGTAATAACGCGGGGAGCATCACCGTCGACAATGTCAGGCGCATCCTGTCGTCATTCTTCTCTTGGCTTGAAGACGAGAACCATATACTCAAAAGCCCTGCACGACGCATTAAAAAGATTCGCTCAAAGAGAACGGTCAAGTCCGTATATTCTGATGAAGAACTTATAGCCCTCACAGACGCCTGTTCTTGCAAGAGGGATCTGGCAATCATCAACCTTCTTAGTTCAACAGGGATGAGAATAGGCGAACTCGTCTCACTCAATCGAGAAGACGTTGATCTAAATCGGCGAGAGTGCATTGTACTCGGAAAGGGCAACAAAGAGAGAGTCGTCTATTTTGATGCGACTACAAAGCTGCACCTAAACAACTACCTGCAAGAACGCAGCGATAACGTCGCCGCGCTATTCTGTAGTCTCACAAAGCCGAGTTCTAGGCTGCAAGTAAGCGGAGTCGAGCTCCGCCTTCGCTCCTTGGGAACAAAAGCAGGCGTCAAACACGTCCACCCACATAAGTTCAGGAGAACGCTGGCCACCAAAGCAATTGGAAAAGGAATGCCCATCGAGCAGGTGCAGAAGCTGCTTGGCCATCAAAAGATTGATACAACGTTGATGTACGCAATGGTCGATCAGGACAACGTAAGGGACTCTCATAGAAGGTATATCTGTTAAGTCAAATCACGGTTTGTCGAGATGTTTAGAACCAAGGCGCACGCATCATGGCCAATCGAAACAATCGGCAACTACAGCATAGAAATGCACTACGGCACTTCAGCAAAAGCCGGCGCCGACGGCGATTATGTCTACATCCGAATGAACAATATCACCGACGACGGCATCCTTGACCTAACCGATACAAAGCGAATCACCCTAAAGGGCCAAGCTCTCGAAAATGCCACCGTCCGCCATGGCGACATGCTTTTTAATCGAACCAACAGCATTGATAAGGTTGGGAAAACTTGCGTTTTTCATCAGTCAGAGACCATGGTTATTGCTGGGTACATCGTGTGCGTAAGGTTCGCTGACCACGGCTCTGCCGAATATGTATCTGGTTACCTGAATTCAAAGGAAGGAAAGCGAGTCCTTCGTAATATAGCGAAGGGAAGTGTCCATCAGGCAAATATCAGCGCAGCAGACTTGGCCGCTATTCCCATTGCAATTCCCCCGCTGTCCCTCCAACAGGAGTTCGCCGACTTCGCTGCCGAGGCGGACAAATCGCAATTTTCCGCGGCGCCGCCCATATGACCCTCGAAGAGTTCGCAACCGTAACAAACGTTGGGAGGCCCTTAGCGGCAGCCCTGGTTCCATCGGACCATTCAGTTCCGATCGCTTTGTGCGGGAAGTCGAGCAGGCGGTAGCGGTAGTACCCGTACTGCGCCCGGCGTGCCTCGATTTCGGCGGGGATACCGTCGGTGAGCGATTTCGTTAGAGTGTCGAAGCGGTCGAGGATGACGACCTTCTGCTGGGTGCCGATGGATGGGGCGGGAATCTCGACCCTCGATAAGTCCACAGATGCGGCTCCGATTACCTTTGTCCCTTTCGCTACCTTTCGTTTGGATATCTGAAAGTCCTGAGCAGTAGCTAAATATGCTAGGTATCTCGGGATAATGCTTTCGGTCGCATACGCGCAAGAGTGTCCGCTGATTGCAGCCGGCTGTTCCCCTTCCTACGCCAATGGTGTGCAGACATCTTCGATATTCTTGCTCATTATGGCGAAAATCACGTCTCCAGGGTTTGCCTTTTTCGATTTAGCGGCACCTCCGTCCTTGTTATCGCGATAAACATACCATGAGTGGCGTACGGGTCGAGAAGGGCTGGCGCCAAAAGAGCCCAACGGCCGTTACGGCTTCGTTAGAAACGCGCCCCACCATGGATGGTGAACCCGAAAGGTAAGGCGCGCGGGCACGGTGGCTCGGCCCGCGCGCCCGAAAGAGAAAGGACGAACCCATGGATTACATGCTCGAGACGCGCGGGCTCACCAAGCGCTTCGGCCGCGGCGACCAGGCGCAGGATGCCGTGGCCGACGTGAGTCTTCATATCCGCGAGGGCGAGGTGTACGGGCTGCTCGGCCCCAACGGCGCCGGCAAGTCGACAACGCTCAAGATGATCTGCGGGATGCTGCGGCCGACGGCCGGGGAGATCCTCTTTGCCGGGCACGCCTGGCGCCGCGAGGACCTCTACGCAATCGGCAGCCTCATCGAGGAGGCGCCGCTCTACCCCAACCTCACCGCGCGCGAGAACCTGCGCGTGCGCACCACGCTGCTGGGCCTTCCCGAGAGCCGCATAGATGAGGTGCTCGCCGCCGTGGACCTCGCGGACACCGGGAAGAAGCGCGCCGGGCGCTTCTCAATGGGCATGCGGCAGCGCCTGGGGCTCGCGCTGGCGCTGATCGCCCGGCCACGCCTGCTCGTGCTCGACGAGCCCACCAACGGCCTCGACCCCATCGGCATCGAGGAGCTGCGCGACCAGATC
>URZB01000042.1 GCA_900552295.1 uncultured Collinsella sp. | reverse complement strand
CGAGATGTAGCTCCGTCTCGTGGGCTCGGAGATGTGTATAAGAGACAGGCCCTGTCCAGCGCCGCCCGGCGTGCCGGCCTTACCAGCCCCGTTCGGACGCGGCGGAACTGCAGGGCGGCCGCTATCGCTGCCCTTAAAGTGATTACCAGCCATAAAGAAATCCTCGCAATTGAGTCGCAATGAAAAAGTCCATAACGTTACTAGTTTATGGCATTTTGAGCATCGACAGCTAAACTCCAGACACGGACATCAATTGGCGAAAATGCGGCACAACACCTTTTCCGTCTTGGCAGCGGCGCTAGCTACACCGTGAGGAACATCATCACGATGATCATGACAAAGCCGATAAGGTCGGTCGGCAAAAACACCGTCCCCAGCATAACGGCGCTGGTGATGGTCGCCGAAACCGGCTCCACAGTTCCGATGAGGCTCGCGCGCACCGAGCCGATGTCCTTAACGCCCTGCATATAAAGCATGTAAGCAAAAAACGAGCCGATAACCACGAACACCGCGAGCGCCTCGATGCCGGCAGCGTCGAGCGCCGGCATATGCGCCCAGGGCTGCACGAAGACGCACGAGACCACGCCCGCCGTGAGCATTGCCGAGCCCGTGACGATGGGGCTGCCGTATTCGGGCAGGATCTTGGCGGGAATCACCGCCATACACGCGGCGCTGACCGCACACATAAGACCTGCTGCCAGGCCAAGCGGCGAGATATTCAGGCTGGTGGGGTCGCCGCCGGTGGCGATTAAAAAGGTTCCACCCAGAGCCAGGCCAATGCCGATGACTTCGCGAGTACGCGGCATACGGCGATCGGTCACGCAGGCGTAGCCCATGATGATAACGAGCTGCAGGCACTGGAGCACCGTCGCGGTTCCGGCGTTCGTCAGGCGCACGGCCGAAAGATAGCAAAACTGGTTGAACAGCAGGCCAAAAGCGGTAAAGAGCAGCAGCTGCTTGCGATCAGCGGGCGTCGTCCAAAGCTTGACCAGGCGTGCGCGGTCGCGCGTGACAACCACAGCCATAAAGAGCAGGCCGGCGAGAATCTGACGCACGCTCATAAGCCACAGCGTATCGACATGGTAGGTATCGAACAAAAAACTCGCGCTGGTGCCCGAGAAGCCCCAAAACGAACCGCCCACCAGCGTAGCCAAGACGCCCGTGATCATCTTGCGCGTCGAAGCGCTGTTCAGGCGGTCGCGCCATGCGCGACGGGTGTTGCGGCTGAGCTCGTCGGTGCCCTCGGGCACATCAATGTTCGATATATCGGTCATCGGCACCGAAGCCCCTGCGCCTTCGACCTGCTCGACACACTCTTTGCTCATTCCACTCCCCCGAAACAGCCTGGAAACAATTCGGCTTACCTTACCACGGCGAAGTCACCAGCTGGAGGCTTGTCCGCTTATCGGTAGGACAATTCCGCAGGCGTCTTTCCATAGCTCGATACCGCAATGGCCTTGCATTATGCGACAGCCAAATCGCGGCAGCAGGCTCTTTTGAAATGGATGCGACAAAGCCCCCGAATTCCACAATGTAAGCGATTTTTAAAAATGTTCTTGCCACCGAGTTCAGGCTCCGTTATATTATCCCTTGCGCGCTTGCGCACCCTTGATCGGGCGTTTAGCTCAGGGGGAGAGCGCTTCCCTGACACGGAAGAGGTCAGAAGTTCAAATCTTCTAACGCCCACCAAATGTTCGCAGCTCAGAGGCTATGTCCTCTGGGCTGTTTTGTTTTATGTCGCCAAATCAGCTGGCAGCTCCAACCGCCCAACTAGCCAAAAGCCGACCATCTACTTGCCGATCTATTCATCGGCATAACCAATCAGTCCGCACCGCAACTTCTCAGCAAAACGCCGCGATGTCTGCGCCCTGCGGTATCCTTGAGCCACTTGCACCTGCAGCACCAAGGAGCCGCCATGCGCACCGAGCTCGATGTCCCCTTTTCGCACAAAGAAGAAGCCAAGGCGCTGGGCGCCAAATGGGACCGGACCAAGAAGATCTGGTATGTACCCAGCGGCGTCAACCCCGAGCCCTTTGCCGAGTGGCTGCCCGGTGTTGACCGATCCGACCCCTCAGCGCCGTATATATATCTAGTACTGGGCAAGCGCGAGTGCTGGAAGTGTCACAAAGAGACCTCGGTCGCAGCCTTCGGCATTCCCTATCGAACCGATAACGACGAGAGCATCGCCATCGCGCACGCGCCCAACGAAGCCGGGTACATTGCCATCGACACGGCCAACGCCAACGCACTCGCCATCGTGCCCGCTCTTGGCTGCGTACCGGGCGAGATCCGCGACTACCTTCATAAGCGCTGCGGCTACAAGCCCGTAGGCGCGCGAGCCTCCAAAGCCCCGTCGCTCGGCAACACGTGCACCAGTTGCGACGCGCTGCAAGGCAGCCGCTATCTGTTCGAGGAGCCCTCGTCCCCGTTTGCCCTCACTGCCATCAACAAGCTGCCGGCACTGGAGTTTATACGCGTCGAAGTTGCCGGCGTCTTTGGCGTCCCGGTCACGCGTACCGACTTTGACCAGGCGCTCTTTACCTGGGCACGCGACCATCACGCCGAGTTCCACAAGCAACTCGGTGAGGGGATTTATTTGTAGAGGCAAAAGACACTCACAGCCAACTCCTCCGCATCACCTATCCCTCGTCGCCGGCGTCGTACACGATATCGAGGCCACAAACAGGGCATTTCTCCGGATACACCGGCATATGAACGCCTGTCCGTTTTCTCACTTCGTCGCTGAGTCTGTCGCGCGCATCGATAAACCGAATGTCGAGACACGGTATTTGCGAGCCGCAGCAAGGGCAGGTGACGACAAACGACGCGCAATCAACCTCTACGCTCGGAAACATATTGTTGTCTATAAGGGCACACGGCAGTTTTCCGTACTTCCCCATCGCAATATCGCCTCGCCAGCTCATATACGCTCCCCTCTCGCTATACAAATCAGGAAGAGCATGCACCGGCGGGCGTGCGCGAGATTGCATCGCCACGCGATCCGATCAAACAACACGATCGTCAAAGAATGCCAAAGCCAAATACGCTAATACGGCAGAAGCCCCGCCTTTTCACGCTTCTTTTCCGAGCGATCGAACTCAATGCGATGGGCCTCAAGAAACACCGTATCGGGTCGCCACTAACGCTCATCCGGCTGCCTTAGCGTCGCACCCGCAAAGGAAGCGTAGTCGGTCTTATCCAGCAGGTACGATCCGCACAGCCGATATTCGCCGCAAACAGGCTCAAACGAAATCAGGTGAGCATCAAATAGGGAATGAAGATCGCGCCGAAGCAGAATACCGTTGCTGGCAACCTGCGATTTGGGTCCCGAGTAATTCTCGATATGTGCAGCCTCCAGAGCTTCACTGACGCCGCAGTCCGACACCGCGCAACGGCCATCATAGGCGGCAACGAGCTGCTTGCGGAACCATTGCTGCCCCAATCGCTCGCGCCTTAACGCATAGCGGACCTTTTCGTCGTCGGTCGCACCCTGTCCGGCAAACTCAATGTCGACGGGTATGTGCTTCAGATAACTCATGTCGGGCGCAAAACGAGGGTCCGGTCCGCCTTTATGAACAGGACCGTGCAGAACAAACCATCCATTTTCGGGCTCGAACCGCTCAACAAACGCAAGGCCGAGCACCTTATAGCCCACCTCGGTTGCAAATATGACTCCGACTGGGACGCCACATTCCATGCAGTTGAGCATTTTACGGTTGTAATTCTGGTCTCGAGAACCAACGGCTCCTGGCGCTTGGACCGAATACTTAATGACCCACGTACCGTCATCCAAATAGAGCGGAGGCACATCGGTGTAGAAGCTCTTTTTAGAGTTATGGACCGAAAGCGCAAAGATCTTATTGGGATCTTGCTTCACCCGATCCTGGCCCGGCCAGAAGATCCCTGAATCCCGCGTTACGGGAAAGAAGTCCGAGCCAATTCTCAAACGGTACTGATACTGAGGACTATCTTCCTTGGTGTGGTGCGGAAGGCTGGTCCAAACGCCGCCGCGCTGTTCCTCACCCAGAAACCACTCCCATGCCTCAACGTATTCGGAAGGCACGAGACTGCAGGCGCGGTCATAGCTTGGTCCATCCATCAACGGAACAGCAAGGTCAATGTCGTTCATCGCCAGCACCTACAACCATACGAACGCGAGTCATGCCCCTCAATAATATGGCCGAGAGTCAATTATTACGAGATCTCATTCCGCGATCGGCACATCGTTGATGCTCTCGGTTTGCCGCTGGCGCGCTTGTACCCCGCTACCCCACTTCCCTGTATACTGATGTAGCACGTGTTTCATCCGGGCTTGTTGGGCCGGGTCGTTCATGGGAGGTTCTTGTGGCTGTTTCGAATCCGCCTAAGGGAAGCGTTTCTTCTTCGTCCATCAAGCCGGTTACGCGCAAGGCCGTGCGTTGCCAGCGCGAGGTCGCTTGGCTTGTCACGCAGGCGGCGGGCAGGCTTGTGGCGACCACTCAGGACGTCAATGCGCCTACGCCGAGCTTTGTGTTAGCGGCGGCGCTGGATTTTGTGCGCCAATTGGAGGTTGCCGCGCAGGATGCCAACGGCCACCTCGACTACCAGAACGTTATGGCGCCCGACCTGCAAACGTTCTGCCACATGGCCAAGTTGCCTGCCGCGCCCAATGCGCTTTCGGACGCAGGCTACATGTTTACGCTCTCGGGCGCGGACCTTATCCGCGACATCTATGCATACTGCAGCGAGCTCGCCGAGCGCCACGTCTTTGACGCGGCAGAAGTCAAACCGGGAAATGTCATCAAGCTGGTTCTTAGGCTGTTCCTGATAGACGGGTTCGGGGCCATGCCGGCGTAAGCCGAGTCTTTAGCATCACCGTCGACTGGGCAACAACCGCTTTACCTTAATGGACGCCAATCGAGGGTCGATTATTGGGTCGCCTCGTCCACTAACGCATCTATCCCACGCGCTCCGACAGTCGATACTTGCGGTTGCGGCTCGTCGCCGGCGCCGTGGGCTCAAGCTCGCCTTGAGCAATGAGCGCGTTGACGCGCGACCTAACCTGGGAAATTGTGAGCCCTGTGTGCTCTGCCAGCTCGCGCGTCCCCAGCTCGCCGTAGTGTTTGAGTGCCGTCACAATTAAGCCCCCGCCATGATCGACCGGCTCGATCTTTGAACGGTAAAGTACGACCTTGAACCGATCGAATCCCGGGCAGAACAGGGGCCCGGCCAGACCATGCGCGCGCATGGCATCGATCATCATCGGGATGCCCGAGCCATTGCCCTCAACCGGCGAACCTGCGCCATCCGGCAGCGGGACAATCGACATGAGCTTCACAAGCGTCGCGTTACGGCATCGGGAGCTGCCGTCAAACAAGTTCTCGCGAGTCTTTCCCCCGTAAAGGCCGCCAGGATTTGTCACCTCGACACGATCATCAAAGACGTCGACGGCAATCGATTGTCCACAGAACCGATCCCCGTATTCTCGATGGATTACGGCGTTGGCGATTGCCTCGCGCAGAACCTCCTCGGGAATCTCAAGCGAGTCGACACGCGAGACGCCTTGGACGGTCGAGGTTCGCCGCAAATTCTTGGCGACGGCTGCGACGGCATCCGAGATCATCTCGCCCAACGTTCCCTCACAGATTGTGCGGTCCATGAACCTCAGCGACCCCGCCATGCCCTTCTGAGTTCCCGCATGGACAGCCACGTCAATGAAGAGCTTGGGATAGAACTGCTGAGGGTAGGTGCCCACAACTAGGAGTCCAGCCTTGGTGACATTGCCCTGGGAATCAAGGATATTTAGGCGCTCCAGCTTCGTTTGTTTGTCCGGCGCGCCGCGCATTGCCCGGGGCGTCAACGAGAAAGCCCGATCTATCGTACGGTCGACCAGCGTCTCGTCGAGATTGTCCGCGCCCGCACCCGCCACCGCGTCCCGATCGCTCGGAGTCGCTCGACCGTATGACGCCAATGCGAGCACCTCGGTCGATGAAAGCGGCACATCTTTGTCATCGATGCGCTTGTAGCTGCCGCCCTGGGCGCCCCGCTCTATGACATAGCAGGGCTTGCTCGACGGATCGAGCTCCTCAATCGTAATGACGAGAACGATGACGTCCTGAAGCTCCACTCGCTCGATCGTGTATTTAGGCGGATTGGCCAGCTTTCCTCGACCGCCCGCATCACCCATGCCTGACACAAATTGGTTGAGCACTTTCTCGGTCTCGAAGTTCTCAACCGGGACAAAACCTGCGCGCTCACTCACTCCGAGCACGATGATTCCGCCGGCAGTGTTCGCGAATGCGCTCACCGTTTCCCACACATCGCGGGAAAGCGTCGTGGCGCTCTCCTTCACTTCGACGTTAAGATCATCCGAGCCCATACGCCTTAAAGACTCAAGCAGACCGGTCAGCTCGTTTTCGTTCATCTGCACGTCCTTTCGCTCGGTCCTGCGGAGAATGCCGCGGATAGATTTCCCTCGTCTCTCAGTTATCTCTCGAAATTATCTCTCATCTATCTCTCTATCTCTCGGCTTAGAGATAGAGAGATAGATGAGAGATGGAATGTCTACCATTTGCTTCATTTATACATATTTTTGCTGGTAGAACAATTGGTATTGAGACAATACCATGATTGCCTGTCTCTTTGCTGCTCAGTTATCTCTCATATTTTTCTCTCATCTTCCTGTCATCTCTCATATTAGAGACGAATGAGGGACGAGAGATACGCGAGTGATGGACGAGCGAGGATTTTCGGACGGTCGGATATCGAGAGTGGATATTTGGACGGTTTTTGGGGCTTTTGCGGCAAATTCCGTCCAAATATCCACTCTCGTTCGATAGGTATCCGGAAATCCTCGCTCGTCCGTCCGAATATCCACTCTCGTTTGGCGAGTGTCCAATTTTCCACGCTCGTGCGGCGGGCACGCGAGCCCTTCGCCCAATCCGCTGGCATCGTCTCCAGTTCGCCGCAGGGTCGCGGCCCCATATGGGTATACTCTCGAGGATTCGACTCGATTCGCCCCCGCTGGGGCGTCAAAGGAGACTGCATATGCCCACCACCTCAACCGACCCGCGCGCCGCAGCCGCTGCACTGCTGGTGCCCGGCACTACCTGCCACGGCTTTGCCGTCGAGCGCTTCGAGACCGTGCCCGAGCTCGACTCGGACGCCTACGTGCTGCGCCACACTGCCTCGGGCGCTCGCCTGCTGTACCTGGCGTGCGACGACGAAAACAAGGCCTTTGCCATTGGCTTTAAGACGCCGCCGGCCGATTCCACCGGCGTGTTCCATATTCTTGAGCACTCGGTGCTGTGCGGATCGGCCAAGTTTCCCGTCAAGGAGCCGTTTGTCGACCTGATCAAGAGCTCCATGCAGACGTTTCTCAACGCCATGACCTACCCCGACAAGACCATCTACCCCGTTGCCACCACCAACGAGCAGGATCTGTACAACCTGATGGACGTGTACCTGGACGCGGTGTTCAACCCGGCCATCTATACCAAGCCCACCATTTTTGAGCAGGAGGGCTGGCACTACGAGCTGGACCTGCCGGAGAGCGTCGAGGGCGAGGGCGAGGGCGGCTCCGCGAGCCTGCGCGAGGGCACGCTGCGCTATAACGGCGTGGTGTTCAACGAGATGAAAGGTGCGCTGTCCGACCCCATGAGTGTGCTGGACGATGCCGTCAACGCCGCGCTCTATCCCGACACCGCCTATGCACACGAGAGCGGTGGCGACCCGCGCGCGATTCCCGCGCTCACCTACGAGCAGTTCCTGGACACGCACGCGCGCCACTACAATCCTTCCAACTCTTATATAACGCTCTACGGCGACCTGGATGTGGACCGCGCGCTGGCGTTTTTGGACGAGCGCTATCTGTCGCAGCCGAGCGCTGCGAGCCGCCGCATGGACGCCGCCGTTGCCGCCGGCGAGGACCCGTCCGCGCTGGCACCCAATCCACTGGGCGTGCAGGTACCCGTGACCTGCGAGTACAAGCGCATCGAGATGGCCACCACGCCCGAGAACGCCCTGGTGGGCCTGGGCCTGGTGCTGGGCAGTGCGCTCGATCGCAAGCGCACGATCGCGGCGGACATCCTGTTTGAGGCACTGCTGGGCTCCAACGAAGCGCCGGTTAAGAAGGCCATTCTGGCCGCCGGCCTGGGCGGCAACGTGGTGAGCTACACCGCGGCCGAGAGCCTGCAGCCCTACGAGCTCATCATGCTGCAAAACGCGCAGCCCGGCGTGGCGCGCGAGCTGCGTCGCGTGTTCCAAGACGCCTGCCGCGACCTGTGTGAGCACGGCGTTCCGCGCGAGCGCCTGGAGGCCATCATCAGCAGCAACGAATACGACCTGCGCCAGCGCGACTATGGCATCGCCGACGGCGTGGCCATTGCGTGCGACGCACTGAGCACGTGGCTCTACGATGACGACGCCGCGACGCTGGCGCTCAAGTACGGCCCGGTGTACGAGAAGCTGCGCGGCGAGCTGAACGGCACTTACTTTGAGGACCTGTTGCGCGAGCTCGTGCTGGAAAACGATCACATGGCGCTGGTCGAGCTGGTGCCGGTGGACGCTGCCGAGGGTGCGGAGAGTGCCGAAGCTGCCGAGCTAGCTGCCAAGCGCGACGCCATGACCGATGCCGAGCTGGCGGACGTGACCGAGCGCACGGCCGCGCTGCGTGCCGCGCAGGAGGCCGAGGACACGCCCGAGGCCAAGGCCACGCTACCGCGCCTGCGCGTGTCCGACATTGGCGAGGCACGCCCCGAGCCGCCGCTCGTTGTGGACACAACCGCGCCCATCCCCTGCCTGCGCCATGGCATCCCCACTAACCGCCTGGCCTACGCCATGCAGTACTTCGACCTGAGCTGCGTCGCATTTGAGGACCTGCCCTACGTGACGTTGCTCTGCCGCCTGCTCAAGCAGCTGCCCACGCGCGAGCACTCGGCCGAGGAACTCGACAACTTGCTCGCCGGCAAGCTCGGCTTTTTGAGCTTTACGACCGAGGTCATGACGCAGCCCGACGTGGACGACGTGCGCCCCTACCTGCTGGTGAGCGCCGGCGCCCTGTCCGAAAAGATCGACGCACTGGCGAGTCTGCCGCGCGAGGTATGGTCGAGCACGCTTTTGGCAGACGCCGACGCCGACCGCGTGCGCGACGTGCTCACGCAGATTCGCATTGGGCTTGAGCAGGGCTTTATCAACAACGGCCACTCGGCGGCGCTCGGTCGCGCGATGAGCTACAGCTCGCCTTCGGCCGTGGTGCGCGAGCAGCTCTCGGGCGTAGACTTCTACCTGTTCCTGCGCGATTTGCTCGACCACTTTGACGAGCGCCTGGACGGCCTGCGTGCCAAGCTTGCCGAGCTGGCAGGCCGCATCTTTGTGGCCGACGGCTGCCTGGCGAGCTTTACCGGCAGCGATGAGGACTTTAACGCGTACTGGGCCGCCGCGGGCGACTTGGGGCTGGGTGCGGGCGATGGTGCCGATACCGGCCGCGACGCTCTCGTGGTGCCGACGCCGCGCGACCGCCACGAGGCTTTCGTCATCCCCAGCGATATCTGCTTTGCGGCAAGCGCGTGCGACCCGCGTCGCCTGGGCATCGACGTGACGGGCGCCTGGGCCGTGGCTGCCAACGCGCTCTCCTACGATTACCTGTGGAACGAGATTCGCGTGAAGGGCGGTGCGTACGGCTGCGGATTCCGCGCAGCCGGCGAGCGCCAGACGGCGTTCTACACCTACCGCGACCCGGCGATCGATCCTTCGATTGAGCGCGTGAAGCGCGCGGGTGCATGGCTTGGCAGCTTTGAGCCCGACGAGGCCGCCTTTGAAGGCTTTATCGTGAGCTGCGTGAGCGGCATGGACGCGCCGGTGAAGCCGTATGCGCTCACCAAGCGCCGCAACACGACCTACCTGGCCGGGCTCGATTCGCATGCGCGCGAGGAGCGTCGCGCCCAGATGCTCGCCGCCACGCCCGGTGAGCTGCGCTCG
>URZB01000041.1 GCA_900552295.1 uncultured Collinsella sp. | reverse complement strand
GATGTGTATAAGAGACAGTCTTGCGACCGCGGGCGCGATCGCCCTCGATCACCGAACGACGCACAGGATTGCCCGTCATGAGCACATGGTCGGGGTCGCCCTCACGCTCAAAGACCGCGCGGGCCGCAGGTACCGAAATGCACACGCGGGCGGCATGTGAGTTCATCATCTTATTGGCCAGACCCGGAACAGAGTTCTGCTCGTGCAGCAGATACGGAACGCCGGCGCCCTTGCACCAACCCAGCAGCGGGACCTCAACGTAAGCACCAAAGCCGATAGCGGCATCGGGCTTACCGACCTTTGAGAAGTGACTGGCAAGCGCACGCTTCGCCTTGTTGACGCGCCACAGCGAGGTCAGCGCCGTCCAGGGACGGGAGCGATCGAAGCCCGTGACCGTGATGGGCACAAAATCGAATCCGGCCTCGGGAACCAGACGGCCCTCGAGCTTGCGCGATTGGCCCACGAACACAACGTGATGACCGCGGTCACGCAGCTCCTCGGCCAAAGCGAGCGCGGGGTTGATATGTCCTGCCGTGCCGCCAGCTGCAATAGCAACGGTCATCTTATCGGTCATGGTAATCCCTTCGTACACGCGGTCCCTGGTCATCGGTGCGCAGACGCGCCGACGGGTCCGAATTCAAATCGATTCGATTATATCCGCCGCCCGCATTGCGAGGAGTGGGGCGCTGCGGACGACCTTGCGGCGCCGTTCGCTGACGCGGACGGGCTGCCGGCTCGGTCGCAGAGCCATCCAGAACGGTAAAGCCGTTGCGAGAAGATCGCTCGCCGCGCACGTGGGGCACGCCGGCGGTACTCTCATCCATAACGGCAAAGCTCTCGCGGCGACGGTCGTACTCATCGCGACGGGCGCTCTCATACGAAACGCGCAGGATCAGACCGGCGAGCATAAGCGACACAATAATCGAGGAGCCGCCGTAGCTAATAAACGGCAGCGGCTTGCCCGTCATGGGAAACACATTGAGAATGCCCAGCGCGTTGATCAAAAACTGCACCGCAAGGATGACCGCGGAACCCGATGCCATAAGTGCTCCGCGACGGTCGGTCGCCTGCTCGGCAATGCGAAACGCCGAGTAGATCAGCATCGCAAACACCAAGAAGAACAGCACGGTTCCGATAAAGCCAACTTCCTCGCCGATAATAGCCAAGATATAGTCGTTATGCGCCTCGGGCAAATACGAGTACTTCATGGTGGAGTTGCCGATACCGCGACCGAACAGGCCGCCCGAGGCAAACGCCATGATGGCAAGCGTGGCCTGATAGCCGTCGCCATATTCGTCTGCCCAAGGATTCCAAGCAACCTCGACACGCGTCATACGATACGGCTCGGCGATAAGGGCGATCGCAATGACGGCGATGCCGGCAACGACCGTCCAAACGATATATTTGGGGTCCAATCCCGCAAACAACGCCATGCACATGAGGGTCAGCAAGATGATCAGAACGGTGCCAAAATCGGGCTGAACAAAGATCAGAAAGAGCGAAATGCCCAGGTAGACGCCCATGTTGCGAAGAAACTCGTTGATGTTTCCGCCGGGCGAAAAGATGCGGTCGAGCATGATGGCCGAATACGCGATGGCGAACGGCTTTAAAAACTCAGACGGCTGGAACTGAATACCGGCGATGTTGAGCCAGCGCGTGGCGCCACGACTGCCGCTACCCATAAAGAACACCAGAACCAGTAGCCCTATCATGCCCATGAGGAAGATCCTGAGCACGTCTTCCCCAAACCAACTGTCCGGCAAGATGCGCACGATGGCAACCATAGCCAGCACGCCAACTCCGGCAAACGCGGCTTGTCGAAACAGGAAAAACGTCGCCGAACCATTCTCGTGCAGTGCCTCGACCGAAGATGCCGAGTACACCATCAGCAAGCCAAAGCAAACCAAGCTAAACAGGCAAGCCATAAATATCAAACGGGGGCGCATGATGCGGGCGGGGACGCCGGCAATATAGCGCTCACTGAACGTCTGCCCGCCGCGTCCGGAACGCGGCGTGCTACGCAGCGAGGAAGCACGGTCCGAGTCGGGCCTCCTCATATCACTTCGGGGGCTCTCCTCTCTCACCGGCAACCCCTATTCCGTTTGCGATTTCGCTGCTGCGGCAAGCTGGACAACGTAGTCCTTAAACACGCGACCGCGCTCCTCGTAGCCCGAGAACTCGTCAAACGAAGAGCAGGCGGGCGAAAGCAGGATCACGTCGCCGCGGCTCGAGAGTGAGCGGGCAACGTCAACGGCATCGCGCAGATCATCGGCCTGGGCGATATCCACGTCACCATCGACATCGGCCTCGTCCATAGCGGCGGTAAAGCGCTCGCGCGCATCGCCAAAGCAAACGACCGAGCGCACGTTGTCCATAACGACGCGGGCAAAGTCCGCAAGCGGGGTACCCTTATCGTGGCCGCCGAGCAGCAAGATCACATCGTCGTCGGGAAACGCCGTCAGGGCCTTTTCGACCGCATCGGTGTTCGTTGCCTTGGAATCGTTGACGTAGCGCACGCCATCGATCTCGCCGCAGGGTTCCACGCGGTGTTCGAGTGGCTGGAACGATGCCAAACCGCGGCAAACGCCCTCGGGATCGGCACCGACGGCCAGAGCAGCCGTGGCGGCACATAGGGCATTAATGACATTGTGATGGCCCGAGATCTTGAGCTCGGACGTGGCGACAAGCTGAGTCTCGACGCCCTTCAGGCGCACGACCATCTTGCCATCGCGCACAAAGGCGGCGTCTGCACCCTCGGGCTCGTCAAAAGCGACCTTGCAGATGCGGCGACCCGGTGTGTAGATGTACTCATCGAACTCATGGATGCCGGCATCCTCAACGTCGATAACCACGAGGTCGTCGTCGACCATATTCTCGAACAACTTGATCTTGGCAAGCGCATAGTTCTTGTGGCTCTTGTGCCAGCCCAGGTGGTCGGGCGTGATGTTGAGCAGCACCGCCACGCGAGGATGAAGCTCGGCTGTCGTAGCAATCTGATAACTCGACAGCTCGGCCACAAACCACTCATTGTGTGCGCGGCCGTCGATCTCGTTCACCGGCGGCTCACCGATATTGCCGACGGCCACGCTGGCTTCACCGGCGGCCTTGAGCAGATAATCGGTCAGCGACGTGGTAGTTGTCTTGCCGTTGGTGCCCGTGATGGCGATCCAATTTTGGGGAGACAGGCGATAGGCAAACTCGGGCTCGCCCATAATCTGAGCGGCATGCTCACGCCCGGCCTTAAAGAAAGTCGAGAACTCCGAGATACCCGGGCATGTCACGCACACGTCATAGGCACCCTCGACCTGCTCGGTGCCGTAGACAAACGACGCGCCCTGCGCCTCAAGCGCACGTGTGGCGTCATTGGGCTCGGAGGTACCGCCGCCATACACGGTCGTGGCGCTCACGCGCTCGGGGTGAGCCAACGCCCAACGGGCGACATCGAGACCGGATTTACCCTGCCCCAAAACAAGCAGGCTAAAGACATCAGCAAGAGGCATGAAAGACCACTATCCCAACTGGAAGAACAGGGCAAGGCCAACGGCACCAAAGGCCGCGGCGATAATCCAAAAACGGATAACGACCTTGGTCTCGGCCCAGCCCTTCTTTTCGAAATGATGATGAATGGGCGCCATAAGGAAGACGCGCTTGTGCGTAAAGTGGAAATAGACAACCTGGATCATGACCGACAGGGTCTCGACGATAAACAGGCCGCCGATGATGAGGGAAACGACTTCGGTGTTGGTAATGATGGAGGTGCAGGCAAAAGCGGCACCCAGGGCAAGCGAGCCGGTATCGCCCATAAAGATGCTCGCCGGGAAGCAGTTGAACCACAAAAAGCCCAGGCAGGCACCGGCGCACGCCGTGCAGAAGATGGACAGGTTCACGTCACCGTGCAAAAACGCCATGGCGGCCATGGCGAGCATGGCGATCATGGAAGTGCCGCCGGCAAGGCCGTCCAGACCATCGGTCAGGTTCACGGCATTGGAAAGACCGGCGATCATCAGCCAGCAAAATACAATGTAGAGCCACGGGAACGAAAGGCCGCAGATGGTGGTCGAAAGAACACCGAGGTCAATCGTCAGGCCGCCGGGAAAACGAATCTCGGGGGCGACGCCGCACCAATTGACGGCGAGCACGGTAAAAGTGACGCAGATGATGGTCAGGCCGATCATCTTGGCGTGAGGCGTCAGGCCGAGCGAGCGACCATGCGTGACGGAGGTCAGGTCGTCGATGAGACCCAGAACGCCGGTGGCCAGCGTGGCAAGCAGCACGAGCACGAGCTCGGTGGTGAGCTTGCCCATCAGCAGGCAGGTCAGCGAGATCGCGACAAGGATGATGACACCGCCCATGGTCGGCGTACCCTGTTTAATCAAATGACGCTTGGGGCCGTCGGCTCGGACCTGCTGGCCGATACCCTCGACCTTCAGCAGCTTGATCCACCACGGCATAAGCAGCAACGCAATGGCGGCAGCGATGCCAAGTCCCAAAAAGGCCTGATACGTAGGATACGAGGGATTGCCGAACATGGGCTAGCACACACCTTCCACAAAGCGGTCGAGCTCAACAAAACGGGAACCCTTGACCAGTACAACATCATGATTTTCAAGCGCGCCGCCCATGCGGTCGAGCACCTGCTGATAATCGGAGAACACCTGGATGCGGTCCTCATCCATACCCATCATACGTGCGGCATCGGCCATGAGCTGAGCCAGCTCGCCGCCGACGCACGCGAGCATGTCGAGCTTCTTAGCGGCGGCATAGGCGCCCACGAGCTCATGCATGCGGGGAGCCTCGTCGCCCATCTCGCCCATCTCGCCAAGGATCGCCATGCGCGAACCGTCACAAATAAGCGAGCACAGCAAATCGAGGCCGGCAGCCATAGACTCGGCACTGGCGTTATAGGAGTCGTCGATGATGCGCGCTCCGCTCTTGGCGCGCTTGATCTCCTGACGGTGACCGGTGATCGTAAGGCCCCTAAAGGCAGCATCGATCTGCTCGGGCGTCACGCCCAGACGATAGGCGACCGCGGCGGCCTTGACGGCATTGGGCACGGACTGCACGCCGGGAATGGCCAGCATGGTATCGACCGTGTCGCCCTGACCAAAGTCGAGCGTAAAGACCGGATGGCCCTCGTCGTCGACGCGAATGTCGCGTGCGCGGACCTCGTCGTCGTCCGAGACACCGGCCAGCATCACGTCAATACCCGCAGGCTGGGCGAACGTATCGCGAATGAACGGCGTAAAGTCGTCCTCGCCGCCCAACACCAGCAACGGCGAGAAGTCGCCGGCGGTGCACATGCCCTGGACAATCTCGGACTTGGCGCGGGCGATGTTCTCGCGGCTGCCCAGAATACCGATATGGGAGGTTCCGATCTTGCTCACGATGGCAAGATTGGGGTTGGCAGACTGGGACAGGCGCTCAATCTCATGAAAATGGTTCATGCCCATCTCGAGCACCAGAACCTCGGTATCGGCCGGAGCGGAAAGCACCGTGAGCGGCATGCCGATCAGGTTGTTGAAATTGCCCTTGGTGGCCCAGACGCGATAACGCTTGGCGAGCACGGCGGCGAGCACGTCCTTGGTCGTCGTCTTGCCAATCGAACCGGTAATGCCGACGACCAGGCAGCCAAGCTCCAAGCGATATACATGCGCCAGGCGCAGCAAGAACTCCTCGGGGTCGTCGGTCAGCAAGATGGCGCATCCCTTGTCCTGCGCCAGCGAAACCAGCTCGGCATCGGGTTCGCGCGTCATCACGACGGCACCGGCACCCGACTCAATGGCACGGGAGGCAAAATCATTGCCGTCGACCTTTTCGCCGGGGAAGGCGACAAAGATCGTCCCCTCCTCGACCTGACGCGAGTCGATAACGCACCCGCGGCATACCCGATCGACTTCTTCCGTCACGGTTCGGGCCCCCGTTGAGGCCGCGAGGTTGTTGACGGCGATCTCTATCATTGCAGCTCCCCTGTAAACCTAATAATGCTATCGGCGTATTGTATCCCAGTGCCATGCGCGCGTGGTGCAGGGCATGTGAACACCCTTCAGATCAAACGGCAGACCACGCTCAAGATTGTAACCCCCTACTTCGTGCGCGGGATACCCAGCACGTCGAGCGCGTTGGCCATAATGGACTGGAATGGCACCGCGGCGGCATCCGAGCCGCTCGGCGTTCCATCGAGTGTGATATAGCACAGCACCTTGGGCGATTGTGCCGGCGCAAAGCCCATAAAGGACGACATGTAGTTCTCCTTGAGGTAACCGCCGTTCTCGTCAGCACGCTCGGCCGTACCGGTCTTGCCCGCCACGTCATAGCCATCGACCGCACCGCCAACGCCCATGCCTTCGGACACGACCGTCTGCATGCACGATGTCACCTGGGCGGCAGCGTCCTCCGAAATCGCACGCTCGCCTTCGCCCCAGTCCTTCTCATCGCCCTTGCTGGACTTATAGAAGTGCGGAGTCATCATCACGCCGCCGTTCGCAATGCCGCCCACGGCACGTGCGACCTCAATCGGCGAGACGGACAGCGCCTGGCCAAAGCTCATCGAGCCCAGCGTGGCGCCGTCGTACTGGTCGCGCTCCTTGACGATACCCAGACTCTCACCCGGAAAATCGACACCGGAGCTATGGCCGATACCCCACTTGTCCACATAGGTGGCAAAATCATCGGCACCGATCTTGCGTCCCACCAGGACAAAGCCCACATTGGACGAACGGCGCATCATCTCGCGCACGTCCATGGTCATGGTGTAGTCGCGCTTATCGGCGTCGGTAACGGTGTCGTCGCCAACCTTAATGCTCGCCGGCACCTCAAACGACGTGCTCGAACGCACGGCACCCAAGTCGAAGCCGGCACCGGCCACGAGCGTCTTAAAGACCGAGCCGGGCTCGTAGGCATCGGTAACCAGGCGCAAGTTCATGTCCTCGGTCTTGGCGTTTTCCAGATCGGTCTGGTCATATGTCGGATACGAGCATGCCGCCAGAATCTCGCCCGTCGTGGGATCGGTGACCAGGGCCGAGCCGTTCTTGGCCTTGGTCTTTTCGACCGCCTCGGCCAGGGCGTCCTCGGCGGCGCGCTGGATATTGACATCGAGCGTCGTCACGATGTCCACGCCGTCCACCGCGGCAACCTTTTTATAGGCGCCGCCCGCGATATAGCTACCGTCCCTCGCCCGCTCACGCACCAGCGAACCGTTGGTTCCGGTCAAAAGCTTGTTGTACTGTTTTTCGAGGCCCGTCAGACCGTCGTTGTCCACGTTTACCACGCCAAGCACCTGCGATGCCAGGTTGCCGTAGGGGTACACGCGCTTCATGGCCTGCTCAAAGAGCACACCGGGCAGGTTCTTCTTCTCCAGCGCCGCGGCATCGTCCTCGTCCACCTGGCGTTTGATATACACCCAGGTGCCATCCGACTCAACGAGCTCGCGACAGGTCTTTTTATCGATTCCCGTAGCTTTGACCAGCGCCGATACCGTCTTGTCAACGTCCTCGATAAGCTGAGGATTCACGGCGATGTTGCGGCATTCGACCGACGACGTCAGCACGTTGCCGTTACGGTCGTAGATGGTACCGCGCTTGGCATACAGCGTCTGCGCAAGCAAGCGACGTGCATCGGCACGGTCGCGCAGCTTATCGGCTTCCACAATTTGATAGTCGGCAAGGCGAAGGACGCCCAAACCCAAGCCAAACCCGATGAAGCCCATGACGGCTTTGCGACGGGGCAGCGGCGTGCCCGTGAGCCATTCGGTCGACGAGCTCTTGCGTGGTCTGGTGTTATGCATTTGAGGACCATTCGAGCCACGGAGACGCGACGCGGGGTCGTTGCCATAGGACGGCCTCGCGTTGTAAGATGGCCGACCCGTTCCTTGATAACCAGAACGTCCCCGCGATGAGGGACGTCCAGAACCGCGACCCCCGTCGGAGCCGCGGCGATAGTCATTTGTCATACTCAGCTACCGTCTTGTTACTGAGCGGTCGCGGTCGAGCTAGCGCCCGCGGCTGCATCCTGCGAAAAATCAAGTGTAACGCTCTCGCTGGGCTCCACCATGCCATAAGCGCCCGCAAGGTCGCGAATGCGCGTGTCGGCACCATAGACCGAATGCATGACCTCCAGGTCGGAGCTCTCGTCGGTCGCCTTCTCGAGCGTGTTGGTAAGCGCGGCGTTGCTGTTGAGCACCTGGGCCGTAACGCCGGCGAGCGCCACACGGGCGACGCCGATCGTCATGAAGATGGCCGCAATGATGCAAAACGTTTTAAGAACGCTCATGAAAACCGGGCTTACCGCCTGGTTTGCCTGACGGCCCGCGCCCGTGTAGACATCAAAGCGCGGCGTGCGCTGCTCGCGGGGAGCAACGGGGGCCTGCGGTGCCTCACGATAGGCGGGCATGGCGTTCATATCATAGGCGAGTGCTGCGTTTGAGGTGTTGTAGCCCATGATATGCCGCCTCCCATCCCGAGTACGTTGGTAGTGTGTTTAAGCTTCGTTTGTGGTACGAGCGGGAGGTCCAATATCGCGCGGTCGCGTCTACAGACGCTGCGCCACGCGGATCTTGGCTGATCTCGCCCGAGGGTTGCGCGCAACCTCATCGGGTTGGGCAACCAGGGGTTTGCGGGTGATGACCTTGAGTATCGGCACGTTGCCGCACACGCACACCGGAATCTCCGGCGGACACGTGCACCCCTGGCTCATCTCCTTAAAGTGGTTCTTTACGATACGGTCCTCGAGCGAGTGATACGAAATGACGCAGATGCGTCCGCCCGGGTTGAGCCACCTTGTGGCGGCGTCAAGCCCTCGCTCGAGCACATCGAGTTCGTGATTGACCTCGATGCGAATGGCCTGGAAACTTTTCTTGGCTGGGTGTCCGCCATGCCGACGAGCGGCAGCGGGGATACCAGCCTTGATGATCTCGACAAACTGGCCGGTGGTTTCGATCGGCTCATGCTCGCGGCGGCGCACGATCTCACGCGCGATCTGTGAGGCGAACTTCTCTTCGCCATAGACGCGTAGAATCCGGGCGAGGTCGTGTTCGTTATAGGTGTTGATGACCTCAGCTGCGTTTAAGGTGTTGTTACCCGGATCCATCCGCATGTCCAATGGGGCGTCCTCGTTGTACGAAAAGCCCCTGCCAGGGATATCGAGTTGCGGCGACGAAACGCCCAAGTCGAACAGGAAGCCATCGACCCCGGGCACCTCGGCCGAGCAAAGTAGCTCGTCCAAGTCGCCGAAGTTGCCCTTCAGCAGCTGGTGCGGTACGCCGGGAACCTCGCGGTCCAGACGGGCGCCAGCGGCCTCGAGGGCCATGTCGTCCTGATCGACGCCGAGCAAAAGGCCGGTCTCCCCCACCTGCGCGGCCATCTTTACCGAATGGCCGGCACCGCCAAGGGTGCAGTCGCAGACGACGGAACCGCTCTTTAGCTGCAGCGACTCAAGCACTTCGCCGAGCATGACAGGTTCATGCCGATATTCTTGTGTCAAGATCCCACGCTCCATCCGTTACTCGTGCCTTGCCCTTACGAGAAGAAGAGGTCCAGCAGGGCCTCGTCATCATCGTCCTCATCGGCCGTAGCGCGGTCCCAAACCTCAAGGTGGTCGTAGTTGCCCACAACCGTGACCTCGCGGTCGAGGTTCGCCTGCTTGCGGAGAGACTCAGAAAGACCGATACGACCTGCGCTGTCCACATCCATCGACGTGGTGCGCTTGTTGATCGCCCTCATGAGCTTCTGGTCGTTGATGTCACGCGGGTTAAAACCCTCGTGGCCCTCACGACCCGCGAAGAGTCCTTCGACCCACTTATCAAAGGCCTCGGCAGAGAACACGTACAGAGCATCGACATCCAGGGCTTTGAACACGCGAACGTGCTCTCCAAGCTCCTCACGAAGGGGTGCAGGCAGGGATAGACGACCTTTTGCATCGAGATTGCGCTCGTATGCACCCTGTCTCTTATACACATCTCCGAGCCCACGAGACGGAGCTACATCTCGT
>URZB01000040.1 GCA_900552295.1 uncultured Collinsella sp. | reverse complement strand
ACGAGATGTAGCTCCGTCTCGTGGGCTCGGAGATGTGTATAAGAGACAGGACGTGTAGACCATGGATCTTTCGACTTTGATGCCGCAACAGCTGCAGATTGTCAAAACGCTCGACCGCCCGCTGTTTGTCTCGGCGGGCGCCGGTTCGGGTAAGACCTTTACCCTCACGCGCCGCATCGTCTATGCGCTCTCGCCCGAATCCGGTCCGTTCGTTGAGCATCTGGACCAGGTGCTCGCCATTACCTTTACCAAAGATGCCGCGGCCGAGATTCGCGACCGCGTGCGCCGTGCGCTTATCGACGAGGGCATGGACGAGGAGGCACTGACCGTCGACGACGCGTGGATCTCGACCATTCACGGCATGTGCTCGCGTATCCTGCGCGCGCATGCGCTGGAGCTGGGCATCGATCCCGAGTTCACGGTGCTCACCGATACCGACGAGCTTATGGACCAGGCTGTTGAGCATGTGTTGGCCCGCGCGACGGCGCCCGATGCCGCCCCCGAGCTCGCGGCATCGCTCAAGGCCCTCTATGCCTGGTATCCCATGGCGGGCGAGGGCGGTTCCTTTGGCGCTGGCGCGACCATCAAGGGCCTGGTGCGCGACCTGCTGGAGCTGTCGAGCCAGTTGCCGGGCGGTATGGACGACGTGTGCGTGGCGCGCGGGCAGGCCGATACCTCGGCACTCGCCGATGCCTATCGCGCGGCGCTGGGCGCAAGCAAGGCCGCGACCGAGAAGGCGCAGATGGCACTCGACGCCATTGACGCGTTCGAGGCGAGCGGCAAGACCATGGCCGATGCAGCGCGACTCATGATGTCGTGCACCATGCCGCGCGCGAGCAAGGCATTCCCTAAGGAGCAGGTCGAGCTGCTCAAGGCCGAGGCCGCCGATGCGTTTATCAATATCGTGCTTGCCTGCGGTGGCCCGGCGCTCGATGCGCTGGTGGGCCTGGCCCGTTCCGTGGAGGCTGAGTATCGCGCGCTGAAGGCTGCCCAGTCCGCCCTCGATAATAACGACCTGCTGCGTATGGCCTACGAGGCCCTGCGCGATTACCCTGCCATCCGTGCTGCGTACGAGGGCCGCTTTAAGATGGTCATGATCGATGAGTTTCAGGATACCGACCAGATGCAGGTCGATCTGATACGCTACCTGACGGGTGCGGGGGAGCGCGCGCTGTGCACCGTGGGCGATGCGCAGCAGTCCATCTATCGCTTCCGTGGCGCCGAGGTCGAGGTGTTCCGTCGTCAGGAGCGCAAGGTGGGCTCGTCTGCCGCGCCCGAGGCGACTGCCGTGGCCGATGCCCCTGCCGGCGAACTCGTCAAACTCGTGCGCAACTTCCGCAGCCATGACGAGGTGCTGCGTTACGTGGCACGCGTCTTCGACGGCGATGACGGCGGCCTGATGCAGAGCTTTTTGGATCTTGAGGCGAGCGACGGCCGCAAGGACACGCTGGTGGCAGACGCCTCGCGTCGCCAGGCCCTCTTTGTTGCCGGCGGCAGTACGCAAGAGCGCACGCAGGCCAAAGCCCGTGCGATCGCCGAGCGATTCCGCGCGCTTGCCGATGCCGGCCAGCCCCAGGGCGGCATGGTGCTGCTGTTGGGCCGCATGACAAACGCCGACGTCTACGCGCAGGCCTTCCGTGACCAGGGGCTCGACTGCGTCATCGCGGGCGGCTCGGTCTTTGCTCAAGCCGCCGAGGTGCAGACGGTGCGCGCCCTGGTTTGTGCGCTGGCCAATCCGGCCGATACGGCGCAGGGTCTCATGCCGCTGCTCGCCTCGCCGATGTTTGCGCTCGGCGCCCAGGAGTTCCTGGCGCTGGCGACCAGGCTCGATAGCGAGACGGGGGAGACCTCGCGCCGGAATATCGACGTGGGCATCATGAGTGATTTCGACGTGCCGGGTTTGCAAGACCTGCCGCTCGTGACACGCGCCCGCGAGGTGTTGCGCTATGCGCTTCGTCGTGTGGGCCGCGATTCGTTCGCGGCGATCGCGCGCGACGTGGTCAACGCTTCGGGCTGGTTCGTGCGTCTGGCGCAGCGCGGCCCCGAGGGCAAGGCCATTGCCGCCAACGTGCTCAAGGCGCTCGATGCCGTGGCCGAGGCTGAGGCCGAGTTCGGTAACTCGCCGCGCTCCATTGCGCTGGCCTTCGACCGCTTCTTGGCGGGCAAGGAAGCCCCGGGTGCCCTCAACGAGGAGGGCGACGGCGCGGTGCGCATCATGACGGTGCACGCCTCCAAGGGCCTGGAATATCCGGTCGTGGCGGTTGCCGAGTGCTTTGGCGTGCGCAAGTCCTCGGGTGCTGCACAGATGGGTCGCGTCGAGGGCGGAGCGCAGGTCGTGGCGCTGCCGGCACGCTTCGACGGCGTTAAGCTCGCCGACGGAACCTTTGTGAAGGGCGACGATGTCAAAAAGCAGCTTGAGCATGCGTTTAAGGGCAAGGGCACGTCGCTGTGGCTGCCGCCGGAGCTCATGGAGGACGTCTGCGCGACGGGTTCTCCCGCCGAGGCATTTGCTCGCCTGCGCAACGACGACCTGCAGCTTTCGCTCGAGGAGCGGGCCCGCTTGCTGTATGTTGCCATGACACGTGCGCGTGAGCTGGTCATTCTGGCGATGGATGCCGGCGTGAGCCGTGGCAAGGTGACGGCGCCGACCTTCGACGTCGAGACCGATCTGACCTACGACGTGCTGCGTCGTATTCTGCCGACCGACGCTCTGGACATGCCGCAGCTCGATGGCGACCGCCTGGTGTTCGACAACTCTCAGCCGGGCGACTACGAGCTCATTTCGCTCGCGGACTTTACCTTTGGCGAGCAGACGTTTGAGGCCAACGCTTCGCTGGATGCCGAGGGCAGGCTCGTTCGTGGCGATGCGGAGCCGGAGGGTGCCGGTGCAGATGCCCGCGCCGCCGTTCCCGGTCCTGCCGACCCTGAGCCCGATGCGTTTGAGCTCGTGTATCCCCAGGCGGTGGGCGTGCGCATGGGCATCTGTCCGTATCCGATGCGTGATTCGTATAGCTACTCGTCAATTGCCGCGGCGCTGCATACCGAGGCCGAGGACCGTGCCGCCGAGGTACGCGTGCCCATGGACGAGGCTGGCGATGATGCGGAGTCGGATGGTTCCGAGATGACGGATGCAGACGTGGCCGCCGTTGAGCCCGCCGGCAACCCCATGGCGCTGGGCTCGGCCTTCCACGCTGCCTGCCAGTGGCTCATCGAGATGGGTGCCGATGCGCTGCCCGCCGCGCGTGCCGATGCACTGGCGCGCCAGTGGCGCCTGACGCCGGAGCAGCGCGAACGCTTCGACGTTGCTCTGGACCGCTGGCTCAAGTCGGCTGTTCGTGCCGACCTGCTCGCGTGGCCGTGCGTTCGCGCCGAGGTGCCGTTCTTTTCGCTGGGCTGCGAGGACGAGGACATTGCTCGCTACGGTGCATATGCCGAGGGCGCCATCGACGCTTTGGCGACGAACCCGGCCGATCCGTCACGCGCGCTGGTCATCGACTACAAGACGGGCGGCACACCGGACGAGACGCCGGGCCAGCTGCTCGAGAAACACGCCCTGCAGGCGCGCGTCTACGCCGACGTGTTGCACAAGGCGGGCGTTGAGACGGTGACGGTCAAGTTCGTTCGCGTGGAACAGGCCGATCCGACCCTCTTCGTCAAACTTGCCGAACCTCAAGTGGTCACCTACAACTTCTAGCCCTCAGATAACTTGCGGTGGAATACGGACTGTTTTGGCCAAAAAAGCCGCCAAACAGTCCGCATTTCACCGCAACGCATGGGAGAGCCTGGGGCGGTACAATGACTCGAACGGTTCAAACGAATAAGGAGCCATCATGCAGCTCACCAAAATGCTTAAGGTGACGCCGGAGGAGCTTTTTGACGCTCTGGCGGGGTTCATCATGCAGGATATCGAGAACGCCACGGGCAAGCGTCCCAGCCGCAACAAGCTCAACGGCTATAAGTACGAGAAGCGCGCCCAGTCCGCAAAAGGCAAGGCCAAGGGCACGGCGATCAAGGTTAAGATCAAGCACTTTGACTACCCGTGCCTCTATGAGGTCCGTTTTCAGTATGCGGCGGGCATCAATACCATGCGCTATGAGGCTGCACCTGCTGGCGATGGTGCCTGCGAGCTCACCTATACCGAGGATTTTCAGGGTGTGGGTGGCAACACGTCTGGCACGCGCGGCAAGCTTGGCCTCTTCTTCTATGAGCGAAAGCTCAAGAGCCACGCCAACCAGACGATTGATCAAATCGTCAAATACATCGAGGGTGAGCGCCGCGTAAAGGCTAATCCCGCCTTCGCCGATGATACTGCCGAAAACGCTTCGGATGTATTCCATTGATACCCTGTGCAAAAGCTTTACCACTCTTCACATCAGCTGTGAACACTTCAGGCTTCGAGCCAGTAGCGAGCGGCCCGACAAAATTAGTTGATGGAAGTACCAAATGAATAAGAATGCCACTACGCAACTGCACATCTATTCCGCCTTTTTCGTTCTCGCGGGATTTGTTTTAAATCGGGGAGTGTTTCTACTTTTCCTTGCGGAGAAAGGAATGTCTGTCACGGAAATCGCGCTTTATCAAGCCCTGTTTAACATTGCAACGGTCGTCCTCGAGCTGCCAACAGGGTTGATAGGCGATTTCTTTGGAAAGAAGTTTTCGATTCAAGTGGGCGTGCTGCTGCTTTTCTTCCATACGGCTGGCATGCTGTTGCTCTCAGGCCCCTTTCTTGTCGTGCTTTCCCTTGTTGAGGCACTCGCCTACTCCCTTCAATCGGGATCCGAACAAGCGCTTTTATATGAAATTGCCCGGAATGCCGGTCAAGGAGAGCGCTTCCTCACCATCAATGCTCGGTTGCTTGCCGCGCAATCAATCGCTACGGGAATGGCAATTGTGCTCGGATCTTTCATTGCCCAAGTATCTTGGAGCGCCCTCTACGTATGTGTCTCCATTTTCTATCTCCTGCAGCTTTTCCTTCTGTATCCCATTGAGAGGACGGAAGCGACCCGTTCTGAAAGCTCTGAAAAGGGAAGGTTTGACACAGCCAAGATGTTCAGACGCGAAACCTGGCGTGTTGGAGAATCCGCTTTTGCGGTATTGCTTCTTCTAATCGGCACAAGCATGCTCGATGGATTCTATGGGAGCTATTACAACTTGAATCAGTTGGTATTCGACGCATTTGATGCTCCCGTCTCCATAATAGGAATCTTTTTCGGTGCATCCTATGCAGTAAATGCGACGGCCTACATTGCAGCAGATTTCTTCTCGTCGCGTTTCGGGAAAAGAAATACCATGCTCGGCTCGATGCTAATCGAGGCTGGCCTTTTCATGATTCTTCCGTGGTTCGCTTCAAATCCGCTGTGTTTGTTTGGCCTTAGCATGGTGCTTTGTTTTCTCCCAGAAGTGGTGTACATCACTTCGGAAAACTTAATCCAAGACGCGATAGCGGACGATCTCCGCGCGACGATCCTTTCCGTCGCGTCTCTGGTAAGGGCTCTCTTTTCCGCAATGTTTTTCTCCATATTTGGACATTTGTTGGGGTTATATCCCATTCAGATAGCGCTCGGTATTATTGGTGCAATCGCGATAGCAATTACCGCCGTTGTTTCATTGAAAATGGTAGGAATGCAGGTCTCCAAGAATTGATATATCGATTGACGAGCTATCCGAAGCGTCGAGCCTTCTTGATGGACATGACTATTCGTCACAAATCATTTCGCGCATCGCCGGGGTTCCAGTAATACTCGATGTATCTGGATGCCCTCATTCCCCTTTTTGAAGGTACCAAATTAGCTACCCGTGTGGGTTTGGCTAGGTTCGGGTGCTGTCCGTGCCGTGGGGTAAAATCGTTCAGTCAGAACACGAACCCGCATCGGAGCTCATCACATGGCATTCGTCCATCTGCACAATCACACTGTCTTCTCCATGCTCGACGGCGCAACCCGTATCCAGGATATGGTCAACCGTGCCGTAGAGCTGGGCATGCCCGCCGTCGCCATTACCGACCACGGCTACATGTATGGCGTGCCCGACCTGGCGCTGGCCTGCGACGCCGTCAATCACAACACGCCCGAGTACAAAACCTGGAGCCACGACAAGGCCTTCTTGGAAAAGGACCGCCGCGACGAGCTGGTGGAGCCCGATCCCGAGGAAAACCCGCGCGAGCATGCCCAGTATGTGAAGGACATGGCCATGTGGGACGAGAAGGGCAACATCGACGAGCTCAAGCCGCCCCTGGTCATCAAGCCCATCTTCGGCTGCGAGGTCTACTTTACGCCGGACGAGACCCTTGCCCGCGACCACAAGCCCGAGCTCTATCATATGATCCTCCTGGCCAAAGACCAGGAAGGCTACGTCAACCTGATGCAGACGGTCTCCGAGGCCGCCGTGCAGGGCTTTTACTACAAGCCCCGTGTGACGCTCGACAACCTGCGCCGCCATGCCAAGGGCATGATCTGCACGAGCGCCTGCATCGCGGGCATCATCCCCAAATACATCGACCGCGGTGACATGGAGGGCGCCATCAAGTGGGCTGAGACCTTCCGCGACACCTTCGATCCCGGCGACTTTTATATCGAGATCCAGGAACACGGCATCACCACCGACAACGGCCTCACCGACGAGCAGATGGACCGCACGCTCATCGACATCGCCAAGCAGGTGGGCGTCAAGGTCATCGCCACCAACGACTTCCACTACCTGCGCCGCGAGGACGCGCCCGTGCAGGACGTCATCATGTGCATCGGCATGAACGCCAAGGTCGACGACCCCAACCGCATGCGCATGACCGGCTCGGAGTTTTACATGAAGACCGAGGAGGAGATGCGGGCGATGTTCCCGTATTGCCCCGAGGCCTGCGACAACACGCTCGAGATCGCCGACAAGTGCTACGTTGAGCTGGACTGGGACTCCATCATCCTGCCGCGCTTCCCGTTGCTCGACCCCGGCGAGACGCACGAGAGCCAGTTCCGCCGCGAGTGCGAGAAGGGCCTGCGCCAGCACTATGGCGACGATTGGGCCACGCGCGAGATCGGTGGCGTCAACATCAAAGAGCGCTTTGAGTACGAATACAAGGTCATCTGCGACAAGGGCTTTGCCGCCTACTTTTTGATCGTTGCCGAGTACGTGCAATGGGCCAAGGACAACGGCATCGGCGTCGGCCCCGGCCGTGGCTCGGCCGCCGGCGCTATCGTCGCCTACGCCATGAACATCACCGCGTTCGACCCGCTCGAGAACGGCCTGATGTTCGAGAGGTTCCTGTCCCCGCAGCGCACCGAGATGCCCGATATCGATATGGACTTCGACGATGAGCGGCGCCTCGAGGTCGTGGAGCACGTTCGCCAGCTCTACGGCCCCGAGAAGGTCACCCACGTCATCACCTACTCGACCATTAAGGCCAAGCAGGCCATCAACGACGCCGCGCGCGTGCTGGACTACCCGGTCTACATGGGCCAGCGCCTGTCCAAGATGGTCTCGAGCGACCCCAAGGTCAAGCTCAAGCAGGTGCTCGAAAAGCAACCCGGCAAAGAGGATCTGTTTAACCCCGACTTTGCCGAGGCCTATAAAAAGGACGACGACGCCCGCCGCATCATCGACACGGCGCTCTCGATCGAGGGTCTCACCCGTGGCGAGGGTGTGCACGCGTGCGCCGTTCTGATCTGCCGCGACCCCGTCAACGAGCACGTGCCCACCAAGCTCGACACCAAGGGCGGCGTCGAGATTACCCAGTACGAGGGCCATACCGTCGCCGACATGGGCCTGCTCAAGATGGACTTCCTGGGCCTGCGCACGCTGACGGTTATCTCCAAGGCCAAGGCAAACATCAAGAAGAACTTCGGCATCGACATCAAAGAGGAAGAGATTCCCTTTGACGATCCCGAGATCTTTAAGCTCATGGGCTCCGGTCACACCGCCGGCGTCTTCCAGGTCGAGTCCGCCGGCATGACGGCCACGATCAAGAACATGAAGCCCACCGAGTACAAGCACGTCGTGGCATTGATTGCTCTGTACCGCCCGGGCCCGTTGGGCGCCGGCATGGTTTCGTCCTACATCAACCGTATGAACGGCAAGGAGCCGGCCGTCTCCTACGATGACCGTCTGGACGACATCCTGGGCGAAACCTACGGCACCATGGTCTACCAGGAGCAGGTTATGCTCATCTCCGTCGAGATGTGCGGCTTCTCCAAGGGCGAATCGGACTCGCGTATCCGTAAGCCCGTGGCTAAGAAAAAGATTAAGCTGCTCACGTCGACGGTGCTCCACTGGGAGGATGGCTCGGACGAGACCACCTACGACCACTGGATGAATGGCGCTATCAAGAACAACTACACGCGCGAGGTCGCCCAGAAGATTTGGGACGATGTTCTCGAGTTCGCGTCCTACGCCTTCAACAAGTCGCACTCCGCCGGCTACGCCATTCTGGTTATGCAGACGGCATGGCTCAAGGCGCACTATCCGCACGAGTACATGGCGGCCGTTCTGACGTCCTATACGGGCAAGACCGATAAGATCGTGCACTACGTCTCGGCATGCCGTCACGACGGCATCCCCGTGCTTTCGCCAGATGTCAACGAGTCCGGTACCGAGTTCACGGCTACCAAGGAGGGCGTGCGCTTTGGTCTGGCCGGCATCCGCGGCGTGGGCACCGGCGTGGCGCAGGCGATTATCGCCGAGCGCGAGGCGGGCGGTCCGTTTAAGACGCTGCACGACTTTGTCGAGCGCGTGGACTCGAGCCAGGCCAACCGCCGCGTGATCGAATCGCTGATCAAGGCAGGCGCCTTCGACTCCACGGGGTATCCGCGTCGCCAGATGATGCACTTTGTGGACAAGAACAACCCCGAGAACATCATCGATGCCGCGGTAAAGCGCCAGAAAGATCGCGCGAGCGGCCAGACGTCGTTCTTCGATATGTTTGGCGACGTTGAGGGCTCGGGCTTTGAGGTGAGCGTGCCCGATCCGGATGGCCAGGAGTGGGACCGCCACCTTAAGCTGAGCCAGGAGAAGGAAGTTCTGGGCATCTATGTCTCGGACCACCCGCTGCGCCCGTTTGAGTATGCACTTAGCAAAGCGCGCGACTTCTCGTTCTCGCAGATCGACACCGGCTACGAAGTTCAGAATCCTACGGGCGGCACCATCAACCAGGAGATTCCCGAGGGCAAGGCGCTGTGGTGGGCCGGCATGGTCTCGAGCGTGTCCAAGCGCGTGACCAAAAACGGCGACCCCATGGGCATCGTGCAGCTCGAGGACATGGAAGGCGAGGCCACGGTCGTGGTGTTCCCCAAGACCTACAAGGAGGCCGAGGGGTATCTGTACGGCGAGGTCGATCCCGAGACTGGCGCGCAGCTGTCCGACGCGTTTGTGCGCATTAAGGGCAAGCTCGAGCGCTCGGACCGCGGCGACCAGATCATCGCGCAGGAGATTGTGCCGCTGGAGCTTAGCGAGGAGAAAAACAAGCCCAAGGTCTTTGAGGTCATGGTGCCCAACAGCCGCTTTAGCCAGGGCAATATGGCGCGCCTGGCCACGGTGCTCACCACCAACCCGGGCGGCGACCGCGTGGAGATCTTTATTGAGCAAGTCGACGGGCGCGTGCTGCGTGCTGAGGTGCCGGCCAAGGTCAATGCACGCTCGATTCCGCTGCTGGCAGAGGCAAAGGCCATCGTGGGTAATCAAGGCCGCGTGACGGTTATCTAAGCTACCCCGGGTGAGATTGGAGGAAGTGATGGCGCAGGGGACGTTTGTGCAGGCGCTCCGGAAAGAGGCGGCGCTGAGCGGCACCTTTATGAAGGGGCGTTCGCTCATGCTCAACGGTGCCGTGCTGTCGATCGACGACAGCGGCTCGCGCTTCTCCAAAAACGTGACGGTTGAGGGCTCGGTGCGCGGTTCGCGCGGCGACCTGTACAAGACGCACGTGGCGCTCGACATGGACGAGCACGAGGTGATCGACTACGACTGCGATTGCCCCGCTGCCTATCGCTACCCCGGCATGTGCAAGCA
>URZB01000039.1 GCA_900552295.1 uncultured Collinsella sp. | reverse complement strand
GCCTTATCGTCGGCAGCGTCAGATGTGTATAAGAGACAGGGCTCCAATTGCTGCGAGGCACTTGCCCGCGGCGGCATTGGTCATTTCGTCATTCTGGATAAGGACATCATCGCGCCCAGCAATATCAATCGCCAGGCCATCGCCTTTCAAAGCACCATCGGCAAGCGTAAGGTCGATGTTATGGAAGCCATGATCCACGACATCAATCCAGCCGCTACCGTCATCAAGCGCACCGAATACCTGTTGAGCGACAATATCGACGAGTTCTTCGCGAGCGTTTTGGAGCAGACGGACGGCAAGCTCGACTACGTCGTCGACGCCATCGACACCATCTCGGCCAAGCTCGCCATTGCCAAATATGCTCAGGACCACGACATTCGTTTGGTTAGCTCCATGGGCGGGGCCAACAAGCTCCATCCCGAGTGCCTCCGCTTTGCCGACATTTTCGATACGGTACGTGACCCCATGAGCCGCATCATGCGCAAAGAATGCAAGAAGCGCGGAATCAAGAGTCTGCATGTACTGTTTAGCTGCGAGGAATCGGTTAAGACACAGCCCCGCGACCCTTCCAATATCCACGAGCGCACCGAGCTCGGAACCGCCAGCTTTATGCCGCCCATCATGGGCCAGATGATTGCCGGCGAGGTTATCCGCCAGATCAGTGGCCGCGGCACCGAGCGCGTGCGCGCCGATGGCCAGCGCTTGGACTAGCGGAGCGCGCCGAGATGGAGCCCCGGTTATTTGATGCACACTGCCATCTTGATTTAATGGCTCACCCGGACGCCGTTGCCGATGAGGCAACGGCGCTGGGCTTGGGTCTATTTGATTGCGGCGTCGATCCACGCGACTTTTCGGCCGCAAACGAGCGCGCTCGTCGCCACCCGGGCATCATCGCCGGCGTTGGGCTTCACCCCTGGTGGCTCGCCGATGGCCACTGCGGTTTTGCCGAAGTCAATCTGCTTTGCGAAGTTGCTGCCCAAGAACGCTACATCGGCGAAGTCGGACTCGACTTTTCCGCGCGCTTTGCTGGAAGTGAGCCGCTACAAATACAGGCACTTAACCGGCTCTGCGATGCGCTCGTGCAGCATCCTCTTACCGGGCGCGTGATATCAATTCACGCCGTTCGTTCGGCAGGAGCCGTACTGGACGTCCTCGAATCGCATGGACTACTCATCCCAAACCCCGACTCCCCCGCTATCATCTTCCACTGGTTTAGCGGCACTTCGGACGAACTCACCCGCGCGCGTAATGCGGGCTGCTATTTTTCCGTCAACGAACGCATGCTCGCGACCAAGCGCGGTCGCGAATACGCACGACAGATTCCACTCGACCGCCTACTGCTCGAGACCGATGCGCCGGCCGAGCCAAACACAGAAACAAGCGCGCAGTCGCTCATCAGGTCGCTCACAAGGACCTCAGAACGCATCACCTCGCTCAAAAACTGCGACGCAAAGCGCATCGAGTCGATAGTTTTAACAAATGCGCGCTCTTTTTTTGACCTTCGCTAACCCCTGGTGTGCAAAAAATGCCAAATATGAGTACTGCTACCGGAATGGATACATTTCTTTTAACTTTCCAACCGCCAGAATAATCCTCGATTGTCCGCTAATTAAAGCTTTTACAGTCATTCATCCTGCGTTTTCGCAAATCTTAAACCCCTCCAGACGCTCAAATCACGTCTGAAGGGGTTGATTTTGCTGCGACTAAATTAGTCACAGTACTCATATTTGGCATTTTTTGCACACGAGGTCCCGGGGAGGATCCTGCACCTCCCCGGGACCGCTCGGCTATTCGACGATTGGTGCTCCGTGGCCCCAAGAACCTTCCATGCCGCACACGGTCGAGGCAAACCCGGCAGCAAAGTCGAGCGCGCGCTCGATAGCCTCGGCGCCATCCTCTCCACGCTTGGCGGAATCGAGATAGCACATCAAAAACGAAGTGAGGAACGAGTCGCCCGCTCCCATGGTGTCCTTCATGTCCGTTACCGGTTTAGCCAGCTGGCGGTAATAACGCTCGCCGTCGTAAGCAATGCAGCCCTCGGCACCCGCCGTAGCCGACACAAAACGCGGACCCAGGCCCTTCACCCATGCCAGACGCTCGCGAATCTCGTCCTCACTCGCGGCATCCGCCGCACTAAAGAAGGCAAAATCGACGTAGGGTGCAATCTGCTCGTAGTACTCGTCGGTGGAGTCGTCCGAAAAGTCAAAAGAGACCGTGACGCCCGCAGCCTTCAACTTGGGCAGCTCGCGCTCGGTAAAGCAATAGTTGCCCGAATGAACCACATCGAACTGCTTCATGTACGCAAGGTCAAAGCGATCGAGGACATAGCGCGCATCGCCACGGATACCGCCCTCGTTGGAGCCAAGGAAGACACGGTCACCGTCAACGACGGTCACGCGAGCCGCTCCGTTCTCGCCAATCATCTGCTCGCACTTGTCAAGCTCGATACCCTCATCCTCGAGGCTTGCAATGACATGCTCGGCAGCGGCATCATTGCCAAAAATGCCCATGTATGCGGAGCGTGCGGCACCGCATTTCTTGGCATAAACGGCGAAGTTCACCGCATTGCCGCCGGGATACATGGTGTGGATATGCTCGTAGCGATCGACGACGTTGTCGCCAAATCCGAGCGCGTTAACGTTAAATGCCATGGCCTTTGCCCCTTCTAGTACTCGACAACACCCATATAGCGACGGAAATCGGGATCGTGATCAAACACCTTGCCGCGTGCGGCACGCAGCTCGCAGTTCATGGCGTAGAACAGCACCGGGTCCAGATAGGCACGGACGCTCGCCGGCACGGCTTCCATACCGTAATCCTTGGCATCGAGCACCATCAGCGTATCGGTATGCGTCTTAAGGAACGCCAGGGCGCGCTCGTCCATAGCACGGCACTCGCTGGAGCCCATCTGCAGGAAGTAAAAAACGCCATCCTGAGTAGCCTCGAAGGGGCCGTGGAAGTACTCGGCAGAGTGGATGTAGCTGCAGTGCTGCCACTGCATCTCCATAAGAGAGCAGATAGCGAAACCGTAGGTCTGGCTAAAGTTGGGACCGCTGCCCAGAATATAGAAGAACTCGTGCTCCTGGCAAAGCTTGGCAAAACGATCGCCCAGCTCGGCATTTACCTTCTCACGTGCCGGGGGAAGAATCTTATCCATCTCGGCGATACCGGCATACATATCGGCAAGATCGGCGTAGCCCTCCTGCTGATCGAGCAGCTCGGCCGCAAGCGACAGCGAAATGCCAGCGGGGACCTCAGCCTGCGGCACGCCCTCGCCCCATGGGTAGACCCACGTGGTCCACTTGCCGGAGTCGATCTTAGATCCAGCGTTGTCGGTCTGGGCGATCACCGTAGCGCCGGCGGCAAGGGCAATCTCGCAGCCCTCAACGACCTCGGGGGTGTTGCCACTGTGGCTGCAAGCAATGACCAGGGACTTCTCGCCCAGACGACGCGGACGCATGATATCGAACTCGCGAGCCGTATAGATATACGAAGTGAAGGTGGTTGCCTCGCGCTGCAGAAGCTCGTGAGCCGGGATCAAATCGATCATGGAGCCACCACAAGCAATCCAGTAGACGCTGTCGAACTTGCCCTTCTCGGCAATTGCCTCTTTGATCAGATCGTGTGCGTTCATATCCAGTTCCTTTCTTGTTTGGGCCGCAATCAATGACGTTGGTTGCGTGGCCGATAGTTGTTTTAGTCAATCAGATATTTCTCGAATGCGGCCATGTTCTTGGCATCAGCCGCCGCCGGGTCATCGTAGTAACGACCGTCCGTGATTTCCTGGCCCAGCATGCCGTCGAAACCATGGGCGTTGAGTGTGGCAACGAAGGCGTCCATATCGTGCTTGCCATCGCCCCACACCAGATGGCCATACGGGTCACCGTCGATAAAGTGCATCTCGTGAATTGCCCCATCACCAAAGGCGGCAAACCAGTCCTCGAGCGTCTCGCCTGCAACGCCCATCGCGGTTGTATCAACCATGGGCTGTAAGTACGGGCTCGCGACCTCGTCAATCATGCGCTTCGCATCGGAAACCGTCGTCACAAGGTTGCTCTCCTCGGGACGCAGGCTTTCCATCGTGAGCACCAGACCGTGCTCGCCGGCATACTCCGCCAGAATGGACAAGTGCTCGCGGCTGCGCTTCCAGGCTTCCTCGCGGTCCTCGTCCCAGTCGCCCCAGCCCGAGTTGATGGACATACGGTCGCACCCAAGTACCTCGGCAAGCTCAATGCCGTGTTTAAAGTACGCCAGACTGCGCTGTTCATGCAGCGGCTTGCGTGCGCAGTACTGCCAAGGATAGACAACGTTCTCGGGGCACAGAGTACGATACCTAAGCCCACGGTCTGCAGCCTTTTTCGCCAGGACCTCAGCCTCAAAGTAGCCCGTATGGTCGAGCGTCACATGCGGCTCTGCGCACCACAGCTCAATGGACTCAAAGCCCAAACGCTGCTGCACATCAAGGAAGTAATCGAGCGACCACATGATGTAGTGGATATTCATGCCCGCAATCTGCTCGCGGCGCAGCGTCGGTTTGGATTCAGACATCTTATGCCTCCTTATTTCGATCGAACACGATTTGTCCGTCCGACATCGTCATATCAACCGCAAGATCGCGTGCGTCGCGATAATCGAGGTCAAACACATCCCGATCGAGCACGCAGATATCGGCAAGCTTGCCGACCTCGAGCGTACCCAGCTCGTCTTCGCGCATCAGATCGTACGCGCCCCCGGCAGTCCAAGCGCGCAAGAGCTCGACAAGCGTCAGCGTGTTGACCTCATTCACAGGCAGTCCGTCGGCGAAGAATCCGCCGCACGCGCTGTAGATTGACTCGTCCAGGCTCGGAATCAGCAGCGGCAAATCCGTTCCACAGCACACTGTGCATCCGGAATCTTCCATGCCGCGGCGATTCCAGCTGTGCAAAAGTCGCGTCTCGCCAATTTGTCGACGCATCATCGACAGGCAATCCTCGCGTCGGTCCAGCGTCAGAATCTGCGGATAGACCTCGCAAATTCCACCTAACTTGCCAAACTCGACAAGATCGGTCGGGTCAGAGTTCTCGAGATCGGTAATCGCATGGCGGCGAAGCATCCGTCCATGCTCGTCTCGAGGCAGCGAGGCATAGAGCGCCACGGTGCGACGAACGGCGCCATCGCCCTGGCAATGCAAGGAATATCGGAATCCGTCAGCATCAATTGCACGCAGCTCGTTCTCAATCAGATCCCACTCTGGCTCCTCGACGACCGTCTTGCCGGCAGCGCCCGCATCGGCCGAGTCCTCATAGGGTTCTATCATCTCGGCAAGCCCCGCCCATACGCCGCGATCGGTCATACGGTTGAAGCCAGAAAAACGAACGAACGGTCCCCGGAAGCGCTCTCGTGCCTCGCGGGCATATGCAAGATTTGCACCGGCACCCACCGGCTGCGACATCATAGAGACGCGAACCGTCAGCTCACCAGATTCCTCACGGCGAGCCATTTCGTCGGCAAAGCCGTAGTAGTCATCAAACGCCATCTCCTTGATGGCGGTAACGCCGCGTTCGTTAAGCATGCTCATGTAGTCCGAATACCCTGCACGCACCTCGGGCAGCGCGAGGAAATCGCTCATCATGCGCCAGATCTTCTCGGCATAGCACGCCTGGGGTGTGAAGCCGTATCGCGCACTGGCGGCAGCATTGAGAACACAGGTATCCGCGCCCGGTGTAAAGCAGACGACGGGGATATCGCCAAAACACTCGTCAAACACAGCTGCTGTATTTGCGTTCTCGGCATCCGATGCCAACGTTTCGGGTAGGTTGTGGCCAAAAGCCGCCGCGCAATCCGGACGATCTTCTTTCCATGCACGCAAGAGCGACACGGCCTCTTTGGCATCAGCGATGCCGGACAGATCAGGCCCCAACGTCCGCAGCGCCCAGCCTGTATAGAAGGTATGCACATCGATCAGGCCAGGCATGACGGTGCGGTCGCCCAGGTCAACTACCTCGTCCGCCTGGGTCAAATACGAAGCTAGCTCACACTTGGTGCCAACAGCCTCAATTCGATTGCCACGGACCGCTACGAAACCTTCAAACGGCAGGTCCCCCGTACCGGTAAAGACGCTCTTAGACGTCAGGACCGTCAAACGATCAGACATCACAACCACCTACGCCGGAAGCATGCCAGAGATTGCCGTTACGATCAGGCCAAAGACGACCATGAAAATGAAGAACTTCCAAATGGTCTTCCACCATTGACCAAACGAGATCTTTGCCACGGCAAGACCGGCAACCGTCATGCCCGCCACGGGACTGATGGTGTTGATGGTCTGATTAGCAAACTGGAGCGCGGTAACGGCGGCTTCGGGATTGAGGCCCATAAGCTCGGTCAGCGGACCCATGACGGGCATGGTGAGCGCCGCAAGTCCAGAGCTCGAGGGAACCAGCAAAGAGAGCAGGCCAAGGACGATATACATAAACGTGGTGTAGACGGCGGCAGGTGCACCGGCCAGTGCAGTAGCGAGCGCCTGGAGGATGGTGTCGATGATCATGCCACCCTCTGCGATGACCAAGATACCGCGAGCGATGCCGATGACGATAGCGGCATACGCAAAGTCGGCAATGCCTTTAACGAACTCCTCGGCGATCGTCTGCTGGTCAAGGCCGCCCAGGATACCGGCAAGCAAGCCCATACCAAGGAACACGGCGGAAATCTCATTCATGTACCAGCCCTGGGTAACAAGACCCCAGACGATAATGCCCATGCCGCAGGCAAAATCGATAAGCACGAGCTTCTGACGGGTAGTGAACTCTTCCTCGATGGAGGCATCGGTCACGGAAAACTCAACACGCTTGAGCTTATCGTCCTCGTACACAATGGACGACTCGGGATTTTTCTTGACACGCATGGCGTAGCGCATGGCCCATGCGATACCAACGGCAGTGAAGATGACCCAAGAAACGGCGCGCAGCCACAGCTGAGGATTGCCCTCGATACCAATGATGCCTTGGGCGATCAAAACATTAAACGGGTCGATGGTCGAAGCACAATATCCCAGGTTAGGACCAAGGAAGCAGATGATAAACGCCGTCATCGAGTCATACCCGATACCCATCATGATGGGAATGAAGATGGCATAGAACGGCAGGGCTTCCTCAGACATACCAAACGTAGTGCCGCAAATGGACAGCAACGTCATCGTGATGGGAATGATGAGGATGTCCTTGTTCTTGAGCTTTTTAATCACACGGCTCATGCCGGCATTCAAAGCGTTGGTCTTGGTGATGACTGCGAACGATCCGCCAATCAATAAGACGAACGCAACGACGTCGGCAGCCTCCTGGATGCCCTTAGTAGGCGCTTGCAGGACCGCAAAGATATCCTGGCCCAGATTGATGGTCTCGCCGGTCTCGGAATCGGTGTAGTTCTTATCAACCTGTTCATAGGTTCCAGCAACGGCGACTTCACGCTCGCCCGCCGCTGTCGAAATCGTCTTGCGCTGATACTGACCAGAGGGAACGATCCAAGTCAGGACCGCAAAGACAACGATCAGCAAGAACATGATCGTATAGACATGCGGTAATTTGAACTTAAAACGTCTGTTTGTCTTCTTCGCCTTCGTATCTGACATAGATACCTCCAAAGAACTCGAGACTGCATCGCATCTCGCTTCAACGCCTGCGCAAGGCAAACGTTCTATGACGTTCCATAGATTACCAGCAGCTTTTCCCATCATTAAGATAATTTCAAACTGATTGCCGCGACGCGGTTGAACGGTTGCGTTCGCGCCGTGAACGGTATGGAGACGCCCGGTGAGATGATCAACCGGGCGTCTCCATTCGCAATGTCCTAGATGTCAAAGACGTAGCGAGACCCAACGATCCGCTGACGACCGATGATAAACGGCCGCCGCTGCTCATCGAAAAAGAAGGCTTCCATATAAAACAAGGGTTCGCCAACGGGAACTGCCAACAGCCGAGCGACCTCGGGCGACGCGCACGCGATCTCGAGCGTGCACGGGTCGGTAAACGCGGGAGTGCGGCCCGTCCGGTTGCGCACGAACTCAAAAATGGATTGGTTAGATAGAGGTGCCGTTGATAGATAGGCGTTGTCCTCGTAAACATATATGTTGTTCTCGAGCATGACAGGGACGCCATCGGCAGTGCGCACGCGCTCAACGCAAATCAAGTCAGTTCCAACGGGAACACCAAAGAACTGCGCTTCGGTGGAATCCGCCGGCAGTATCTTTCTCGAAATGACACACGCCCCCGGTTCCATTCCGTTAACGCGGCATGCGTTCGAAAAACTCTGAACGTCATCCTTCTGGCGAATCTTGCGCTTGAGCTTGGGGGCATTGACAAACGTGCCTTTCCCCTGTCGCTTCGTTAGATAGCCCTGCTGGACGAGCTCCTCAATAGCGCGTCGCACGGTAACGCGGCCAACTTTATAGCTCTCAGCCAATTCGAATTCGTTGGGTATCCGCGCGCCTGCCTTGTAGGCGCCGGAGTTGATTTCGTTTTTAATGATATCAATGACCTGTTGGTACAGCGGTATCGCTGCTTTACCGTCAGTTGGCCCTTCAGTCGGTGGCATATACCCTCTCCCAGCACAATTAATTCTAAAACGGGCTTAAGGGCATTCAACAAGCCCTTAAGCCCGCATTAGCTTAAAGTATGCTAGGTGTCGCACCAAAATGTTGGCTATTTACTCATCAGACCCGAAAAACGCGCAACTACCGCGCTCCTAAGAAAGCGTGAGCAGCTCCGGCAGCTGGTCGATAATCTTGTCCGCGGCATCCTGGCTAAAGCCAAAGCGTTCCTCGCGCTTGGCAATGACTGTCAGGCCGGCTCGCTTGCCAGCGGTGATGCCAGGCACCGAATCCTCAACGCAGCAGCAGCGATTCGCGGGCAGTCCCAGCAGGTCCAGCGCATGCAGGTAGATGTCGGGCTCGGGCTTGCTCTCCTTAAACTGCTCGCCGCTCACCACATACTCAAAGGCATCCGACAGCCCGCACGCATTGAGCACTTCCTCGATGCTAACCATGGGAGACGAGCTGGCAAGCGCCACGCGAACGCCGCGGCGCGGCAGCTCTCGAATCGTATCCACGGCGCCTGGGTTAATCAAAGCCTGATAGTCGCGCGGACGCTTATGAGCCCATTCGTCCCAACGGGCCAACGCTTCCTCGCCAGTGAAATGCCCCTTACCGGCACGCTCAAACCAATCGACCAGCATATGCAGGAAGAACTGATGCGAGGTACCGACCTGCCCATTCAACTCCTCTTGAGTCAGGTTAAGCCCAAGCTCCTTGGCAAACGCGGCAGTCTCGCCCAGGTAGTAATACTCGGTATCGACAATGACGCCGTCCATGTCAAAGATAACGGCATCGAACGGAAATGCGGACACGGCACCCTCCCTAACAAAAGGACGCCCGCGAGCAGGCGCCCGAACCATGCATTAATCGGCGATTCTAACCCAGCAGCTTATCCAGCGCCACCGCAATACCATCTTCGTTGTTATTGGCGGTCACCATCTGGGCCACAGCCTTAACCTCATCGACGGCGTTGCCCATGGCAACGCCGGTGCCGGCCCACTCAATCATGGACTTGTCGTTCTGGCCGTCGCCAAACGATACGACCTCGCTGGCATCGATGCCGAGCTTGGGCAGGGCACCCTCGAGCGCGCAGGCCTTGTCGATACCGGGCGCCGTGTACTCAAAGTACCAGTCGGCCGTAAACATGCCCGAAAGCGTCTGCTTAAAGGGCGCATACATCTCCTCGTAATGCGCCTGCAGGTATGCCGGGTCGCCCGCAGTGAGTAGCTTGTCCACGGGATAAGCATCAGCGACCTCATGCAGGCTCTCCACCTCGCGAATCTTAAGATCGCACGCGTCGCGCTCATACTTGACGATATTCTTCTGCGAGCCGTCAGGCAGCGTGATCATGCAATGGTACGAGTCCTCGACATGCAAATCACGACCGAGCGAAATCATAGGGATCACGTCAAAATTACGCAGGTGATCAATCAGGCGATGCAATTCGTCGGCAGGCATAGCCTGATCGAACAGCACCTCGTCGGTCCTGTCTCTTATACACATCTGACGCTGCCGACGATAAGGCTC
>URZB01000038.1 GCA_900552295.1 uncultured Collinsella sp. | reverse complement strand
TGCGAACCTCCAGTCCGGACCGCTTCACGGTCCAACTTTCTGTCCGCACCCCCAATTGCTGCTTAAAGGGTCAAAACAGTCCGTATTCCACCGCAACTTATGGGGTCGGGGGGATTATTGGTGCCCTGCATCTCCATAAACTCAACGCTTACGAAGCGCGCGCCGTTCGTGTTAGGGTAGTTCCACCACATAAGTAGTCGCAGACGCACGTACCACGGGCGGGCGAGATGAAGTCCCAACAGCTCCATCTTGCCCGCCCGTTTTTGTTGCGTGGTGCCGCGGCGTAACACAGAAAGGATTTTGTCCTTTATGCCTATCAACAAACGAGAGAGCCTGCTGTTCACCTTTATCATGTGCTTTTGCATGGTGCTCTGGATGAGCATCTACAACGTTGCCCTGCAGCATGGGGCCATCAGCGGCGAGGTTGTTGCCGCCGCGTGGCTCGGCTTCCCCGTTGCCTACATTTTTGCCATGTGCTGCGACTGGTTTGTTGCCAGCCCCCTTGCCAAGGGTTTCGCTTTTAAATTCCTGGTCACGCCGGGCAAGAGCTCGCCACTTGCCATGACGCTCGCCGTCAGCTCCTGCATGGTCGTTCCCATGGTCATCATCATGTCGCTGTACGGTGCCTGCGAGGGTCTGACGCACATGCCCGGCGGCATCCTTGCGAACCTGTATTCCGTGCCCGCGATCTGGATGATCAACATCCCGCATAATTTTGTGATGGCGCTGCCGTGGAACCTTTTGGTAGCCGGTCCGATTTCCCGCTTCGTCTTCCGTCGCGCCTTCCCTGTGGGGACGGTTTTCGAGGAGGAGCATGCCGAGCTCTTGGAGCAGGCTATGGCTCCTGAGTGCGAGTAGCTCGCTTAGGGATCTGCTGAGCGCGGGCGACTTGCTTGGTTGGAGCCCTAAGCGTGGATAGCTCTCTCGGCGACATCGCGGGCGTGAGCGGTGCGCATGACCGGAGGGCCCGTGCTGCTCCGTTGCCCGACGTGCTAGCGCGCAGAACAATCTGTTGGTGCATTCGGCGGCTGCTGAAGCGTTTCGGCAGCCGCTTTTTATACGGAGTTTAAATACAACAGTCTGTTGTATTACGTAGAGTGGTATATCTCTAGCGGGAAAAATGCGAGAGACGGAGCATTATGGCGTTGCTAGTAGGACTGGACGTAGGGTCGACGACGACCAAAGTTTACGCGATGCACGAGGATATGACCGAGGCGTGGTGGGGATATCGCCGCCACGGGGCGTGTCAGACAGCGAGCGTGCGCGCCATGCTCGGCGAGCTCGCCGAGCGCTTTCCCCATGAGTCACTGCGCGTTGCGGTGACCGGCTCGGGTGCGCGCGATATCGCGACCGCGCTGGGCGCCTCGTACGTTCAGGAGGTGGTCGCCAACGCGCTCGCGATCAGCAGGTTCTATCCGCAGACGCGCTGCGCCATCGAGCTGGGCGGCCAAGACGCCAAGATGATCTTCTTCCGCACCAACGATAAGGGAGACATCGAGGTTGCCGACATGCGCATGAACGGCTCGTGCGCAGGCGGTACCGGTGCATTTATCGACGAGATGGCAAAGCTCATGGGGGTCGGCACCGAATCGGGCGAGTTCGAGCAGCTCGCAAGCCGGGGAACGACCGTCCACGAGGTCTCGGGCCGCTGCGGCGTGTACGCAAAGACCGATATCCAGCCGCTGCTCAACGAGGGCATTCCTACCACCGACCTGGCGCTTTCGGCGCTTCACGCGGTCGCCCGCCAAACGATCGGCGGTCTGGCCCAGGGTATCGACATCGAGCCGCCGGTAATCTTCGAGGGCGGTACGCTCGCCTACAACCCCACACTGGTCCGCGTGTTCCGGGAGCAACTGAATCTATCGGACGATCAGGTTATCGTCCCGCGCGATCCGCAGATCATGGTCGCGCGCGGTGCCGCCCTGTCGCTGACCGACATGTTCGCATCGTCCCAACCGATCGACCTTCCCGACGCTTTTGTCCGGCTGGATAAGCTCGAGACGGTCGCGCCCGCAAGCGGGGAGGGACGTCTTGCCCAGCCCTTTTTTGCCACACCTGCCGAGCAGGCGGATTTTACGGCACGCCATGGCAAAGAGACGCCGGCAAAGGGTCCGGATGCGTATGCGCCCGGAGAGACGGTGCGTGTGGCGCTCGGTATCGATTCGGGGAGCACGACGACCAAGTTCGCCCTGGTCGATGAGGCGGGTGAGCTTGTCGATTCGTTCTACGCGTCTAATAACGGCAGACCGCTCGACGTCGCCCAACAGGGTCTTGTCAGCTTGAAGAACCGCTGGGAGACAGCGGGAGTCACGCTTGCGATCGATGCCGTGGGCACCACGGGATACGGCGAGGAGCTTTTCGCGCGCGCGTTCCACGCCGACTACCATACGGTCGAGACGGTCGCGCACGCCCGCGCCGCGTGCGCATGCGTTCCCGATGCGACCTTCGTGCTCGACATCGGCGGACAGGATATGAAGGCCATCTGGCTCAACCACGGCGTGCTGACCGATATCGTCGTCAACGAGGCGTGCTCTGCGGGCTGCGGCTCGTTCCTCGAGGGTTTTGCCAAAAACCTCGGAATAGCCGTTGAGGATATCGCGACCGAGGCATTTTCGTCCAAAGCCCCCGCCGTTCTCGGCAGCCGCTGCACGGTGTTCATGAACAGCAGCGTCGTTTCCGAGCAGCGGCGCGGTAAGGGTCCGGGCGACATCATGGCCGGTCTCTGCCGTTCGATTATCGAGAACGTGTTCACCAAGGTCATTCGCGTTTCAAATCTCAACCGTCTGGGCGACAAAGTCGTCGTCCAGGGCGGCACGTTCCGAAACGACGCGGTGCTGCGCGCATTCGAGCAGTATCTGGGCAAACCCGTCACGCGTGCGCCCCACCCGGGGCTGATGGGCGCTATCGGTATCGCCCTGCTCGCGCGCGAGGAATGCCGCAAGGGCGACGCCGGCACGTCGTTTATCGGGCTCGATGCCGTGGAGCGCTTCGAGCATCGCGAGTTCGGCGGCGTTACCTGCCGTCGGTGCAACAACCGCTGCCAGCGCGCGGTCGTGGCATTTGGCGACGGCTCGCTTTACGTCACGGGCAATCGCTGCCCGCGCGGCGGCGCCATCTCATGGGATGAGCTCGTGCGCGAGGTTCCCGCGGCGGAGGAGCTGCGTCCGCAGGGTGCTTGCGAGGCACAGGCACCCGGCACGGGGCGCGACCGGACCGCGGCTGCCCCCAATCTCTTTGTCGACCGCGAGAAGCTGCTGTTCGAGTCGTACCCCACGGTTCCCGTCAGCGGGGGGCGCGATGTCACGATCGGCATTCCCCGTGTGCTCGAGTTCTGGGACACCATGCCGTTCTGGTCGACGTTCTTCAGCACGCTCGGCTTTAAGGTGCGCGTCTCGGGACGCAGCACCAAGGCGATGTACGAGCGCGGTCTGGCGCACGTCACATCCGACACCGTGTGCTTCCCGGCCAAGCTCGTCCACGGGCACATCCGCAATCTCGTCGACGCCGGCGTCGACCGCATCTTCATGCCCATCATCACGACGGTGCCCACCGAAAACACCGCCTCTACCAGCGAGTGGATGTGCGCCGTCGTAAAGGGATACCCCTACGTGATGCGCAATTCCGATAACCCGGAGGAGCGTTTCGGCGTTCCGTTCGATACGCCGCTGTTCCACTGGTACGACGAGGGCGACCGAAACCGCCAGCTCAAGGCGTGGTGCAAGGAGACCTTCGATATCGATGCCGACCTGGTTGCCAAGGCGACCGAGCAGGCGGACCGCGCGCAGGAGACGTTTGAGAACCAGCTGCAGCTGCGCGGCAGGCAGGTGCTCGAGAACGTGCACGAGGACGGCGGCTACGCGGTGGTGATCGCTTCGCGCCCGTACCACAACGACCCGCTGGTCAACCACGGGCTGCCCAAGCTCTTCTCTGAGCGCGGCATCCCCGTGCTGACGCCCGATGCGGTGCCGGGGGTCTGCAACGTCGATCTTTCCAACAGCCGCATCGACATCGTGAACAACTACCATGCGCGCATGCTGTCGTGCGCGGTCATCGTCGCATCGACGCCCGAGCTCGAGCTCGTGCAGATGGGCAGCTTCGGCTGCGGCCACGATGCGTATCTCACCGACGAGATCGCGCGCATGATGGGCGAGATGGGCTCCAAGGTTCCGATGATGATCAAGCTCGATGAGAGCGACGTCGCCGGTCCCATGGGCATTCGCGTGCGTTCGTTTATCGAGTCGGTCAACCGTCGTCGCGCGGAGGAGCGTGCCGAGGGCGCCCGGGTGCACGCGGTCCATCCGCTCGACGACCCGTATAAGGTCAAGTACACCAAGCGCGACCGGCACGACAAGATCGCGCTGGTCCCCAACACCTCCCATGCGTTCTGCAGGCTCATGACCGCGGCGATGCGCAATCAGGGCGTGCGCGCCGAGGCCCTTGATATCGGGCGCGAGGATGCCATCCGCCTGGGCAAACGCTATGTGCACAACGACATCTGCTTCCCCGCGCAAATCGTGATCGGCGAGGCGCTCGCGGCACTCGAGAGCGGTAAGTACGACCCGCACGACGTCGCCGTGGTGACTGGCAAGTATATCGGCGACTGCCGCCTGACGCACTACATGCCCCTGCTGCGCCGCGCGCTCGACGACGCGGGATACGACTATGTCCCGGTGCTCACCAACGACGACGTCGATGCCCACAATGCGCATCCGGGCTTCAAGCTCGGCCTTGGCCCGAGCATCCAGATCGCCTACGGTCTTCCCATGATCGATGCCCTCGAGGCCATGCTTAGGCGCATCCGTCCCTACGAGCTCGAGAAGGGCGCGGCGGACGCTGCGTTCGACCGCGCGCTCGATGAGGTTATCGAGGGCATGGAGCGCTCCGGGCTGAGAGGCCAGGCGACGGGCTTCAAACGCGCGCTTGCGATCATGGACGCCGTTCCGTACGACCGCTCGAACCCGCATCCGACCGTTCTCATCGTGGGCGAGTACCTGCTCAATTTCCATCTCGGCGCCAACCACGAGATCGAGCGCTACCTCGAGGACAACGGGCTCGAGGTCATCGAGGCGCGCATGACCGACGTGATCCGCAAGACCTATTTCTACAAGCATGCGCAGTCGCGCGAGTTCCACGTCGACCTGTCGCTGCCCGAAAAGGCCTGGTACGCCACGGCGGACAACCTGTTCGAGCTCGCGCACGACCGTTGCGACCGCCTGGGCGCGGCGAGCCCGCTCTACGAGCCGCCGACGCGCATGCCCGAGCTCGTGCGCGCGAGCGATAAGATCCTGCACCATACGTTCGATGCGGGCGAGGGCGTGCTGATTCCGGCGGAGATCCTCGAGCACGCCAAGCGCGGCTGCCGCAACTTCGTGATCCTGCAGCCGTTCGGGTGTCTGCCCAACCATGTCGTGGGGCGCGGGCTCATCCATGCGCTCAAGGAGCAGTATCCCACGGCGCAGTTCCTGCCGCTCGACTACGATCCCGACGTGAGCTTCGCCAACGTGGAGAACCGTCTTCAGATGCTCATCATGAACGCCAAGGCGCAGGGGTGCGGTGAGGCGCATGGCGAGACCGCGTAAGGACGCCGATGCGCCCGATGCACGCACCCGTATCATCGAGGCGTTTTGGGAGCTCATCGAGAACAACAGCATCTTCGAGCTGTCGGTTGGCGAGGTGACCCGCGCCGCCCAGTGCAATCGCGGAACGTTTTACTACTATTTTCACGATTTCGATGAACTCGTCGCCATCGCCATAGCCCAGCTGCTGCAGGATAACGAGCTCATCACCGATGCCCTCTGGCATTTTTCGAGCGAGGGCGACCTTTCGGCGTTCGACCGGCGCGACGTCCGCTGTCTGCTGCGGCGCATCGTCATCACCATGAGGGCGGGTGCCGCCGAGCAGGTCGTGCAGGGCATCCATACGATCATCATCGACCGCGTGAGAGAGATCGTCCACCCCGACGGAGAAGAGCTCAAGGCAGATTCGAGCTTTGCGGTGGGCTTTCTGGTCTCGGGCATCATGGGCTTTGTGATGGCGGTCGGCTTTGCCCGGGAGGGCGGCGAGGAGATAGACCTCGAGCAGCTGGGGGACAGCGCGTGCGCGTACCTGAGGGTGGTCGCCATGCAGACGGTGGAAACGGTCGCGCAAGTCGAGGGCGTCGATACATCCGAGCTGCTCGAACGCGTCTCCAAGGAGGCCGATGCCTATCGCGCATCGCGTGCGACGAGTCCCGACGTGGTGAAAGACGCCTAGGGTTTCTCTTGCGGGGCGCCTGTCGCGCATCGCGCGGTGAGTCCCGCGATGCGGTCATAACCTGCATTCATGTGAGCCGGGTTTATAGATATTCCTCCAGCTGTTAACATAGACAACCTGTGGGTAAAGAGACAAAAGCGCCGCCGACGGGCGGGCGTTTTGATTTCGATGAACTCATGTAAGGAAACGAGCATGTTAGATAGATTTACCGATCGAGCGCGCAAGGTCATGTCGATGGCCAAACAGGAGGCGCTCGATCTGCACTCAAATAAGGTGGGCACCGAGCACCTGCTGCTCGCACTCGCCAAGGAGGACGAGGGCATCGCTGCCGAGGCGCTGCGCTCGCTTGATATCTCCTACGACGACATCATGGACACCCTCAAGGAGGTCCAGACCACGGTTCCCGAGCCCAGCGAGGAGACCGAGGCTGCCAAGCTTGCCTTTACGCCGCTCGTCATTAGCGTGATGGAGCGCTCCTTCCGCGTGGCACGTGAGAACAACCAGACCTACGTGTCGACCGAGCACTTGCTGATCGGCATCGTCGAAGAGGGCAACGGCATGGCCATGGACATCCTCATGCGTCTGGGTGTGTCGTCCGCCTCCATCAAAAAGGCTATCGAGAAACTCACTGCCAAGGACCAGGATAAGAAGCGTCCGCTCGCCGGCGCCGGTGCCGGGCGTCCCGGTGCGGGCCTGCCGTTCTTTAGCGGCTCGGACGCGTCGCAGCAAAAGGGGAGCGGCACCGACACGCTCAAGCAGTTCGCCACCAACCTTACGCAGAAGGCGCGCGACGGCGAGCTCGACCCTGTAATTGGTCGCGAAAAGGAAGTCCAGCGTATGATGGAGATCCTTTCGCGTCGCACCAAGAACAATCCGCTTATCTTGGGCGACCCCGGCGTGGGCAAGACGGCCATCGTCGAGGGTCTGGCTCAGCAGATTGCAGCTGGCAACGTGCCCGAGAACCTCATGAACCAGAATATCTGGACGCTCGACCTGCCGGGTCTCGTTGCGGGCGCCAAGTATCGCGGTGAGTTCGAGGAGCGCCTCAAGAACGTGATCCAGGAGGCCACCGAAGCTGACGACGTTATCCTGTTTATTGACGAGATGCATACCATCATCGGTGCCGGTTCTGCCGAGGGCTCCATCGACGCGAGCTCCATGCTCAAGCCCGTACTTGCGCGCGGTGCCTTTCAGATTATTGGCGCCACCACGGCCGAGGAGTTCCGCAAGTACCTCACCAAGGACCCGGCCTTCGAGCGTCGCTTCCAGACCATCGATGTCGAGGAGCCGAGCGTCGAGGACACGGTCAAGATCCTGACCGCGCTCAAGCCGCGCTACGAGGAGCACCACCATGTGCGCTATACGCAGGGTGCTATCGAGGCCGCCGCGAACCTTTCCAACCGCTACATCCAGGATCGCTTCCTGCCCGATAAGGCCATCGACCTTATCGACGAGGCCGGTGCCCGCGCTCGCATCGCCGCGAATCGCGCGCCCGAGCCGGTGCGTGAGGCCGAGCATCGCATAGAGGAGCTTAAGGCCGCCGCGCAGGAGGCCACCGAGAGCGACGACATGAACAAGGCCGCCGAGATCACCGAGCAGCAGAAGGCCGCCGAGATTGAGCTTGCCGAGGCTAAGGCCGCCTGGACCGCCGAGCTCGACGCCAGCCCGCTCACCATCGACGTGAGTCAGATTGCCGACATCGTGTCCGTGACCTCTGGCGTGCCGGTTTCCTCGCTCACCGAGAGCGAGAGCCGCCGCCTGCTGCAGACCGAAAGCGTGCTCAAGACGCGCATCATCGGTCAGGACGAGGCCGTCGAGGCCGTTGCCAAGGCCGTGCGCCGCAGCCGCTCGCCGCTCAAGGATCCGCGTCGTCCCGGTGGCAGCTTTATCTTCCTGGGTCCCACCGGCACAGGCAAGACCGAGCTCGCCAAGACGCTCGCCGAGTACCTCTTTGGCAGTAAGGACGCGCTCATCAGCTTCGACATGTCGGAGTTCGGCAGCGAGTTCGAGGTCTCCAAGCTTATCGGTAGCCCTCCGGGTTACGTGGGCCACGACGAGGGCGGTCAGCTTACCAAGGCCGTTCGTCGTCACCCGTACTCGGTCGTGCTGTTCGACGAGATCGAGAAGGCGCACCCCGACATCTTCAACATTTTGTTGCAGGTGCTGGAGGAGGGTCGCCTGACTGATAGCCAGGGCAAGACGGTCGACTTCCGCAATACCGTGATCATCATGACGTCCAACGTGGGCGCCCGCGAGATCGCGCAGGATGCGAGCGTCGGTTTTGGTACCACCGGTGAGCAGGGTCTCACGTCGAGCGAGATCAAGGGTCGTGCGATGGGCGAGCTCAAGCGCCTGTTCCGCCCTGAGCTGCTCAACCGTATCGACGATATTGTGGTGTTCCAGAAGCTCTCGGGCGAGAACCTGACCAAGATCGCGCACCTGCTGGTGGACGACCTGCGCCAGCGCCTGATCGCAAACGGCATGAACATCAAGCTCACCGATGCGGCCTATGACAAGATCGTGGCCGAGGGCACCGACCTCACCAACGGTGCGCGTCCGCTGCGCCGTGCTATTCAAAAGCTCATCGAGGACCCGCTTTCCGAGGAGCTCCTGGCCGGCGAGTGGGGCGAGGGCGATACCGTCCTGTGCGACGTGGCCGATGGCAAGTTTGTCTTTAGCCACGGCACGGGCGAGATCCCGGCACCGCGTCCGGCGGGCACGCTCGGTGGCGATACCGCCCCGGCGGCACCGCACACCGGCAACGCCGCGCCCGTGAGCGGCGGCGTGACCTCGGGCCCCGGCGGCATGATGCAAGCCGGTTCCGGCGCGCTGTAGGGCGTGGCGACAATTTGATACGCGCAATCGAGGCGCTCCGAAAAGGGCGCCTCGATTTGTAGAGCTGCGGTAGCTGTGACCGTTACGCTATACGGTCCACCGTTAGCCGATGATGCGAGGGCGCTCGGCGTTTTCGACTGGTTTATGCACGCAAAGTCTGGGAATATACAAGTCGCATGTCTTACTGTCTAACCAGTTGCGCCAAGGAGGCACCATGGACTACAAGATTACCGGCTACGAGCCCGCCCAGCTGTTCCATTTCTTTGAGGAGGTCAGCGCGATCCCCCGTGGGTCTGGCAACGAGAAGGGCATCAGCGATTTCCTGGTTGCGTTTGCCAAGGAGCGCGGTCTCGATGTGTACCAGGACGAGGTCTACAACGTCATCATTCGCAAGCCCGCATCTGCCGGTGCCGAGAATGCCCCGACCGTGATGCTGCAGGGCCACATCGATATGGTGTGCGACAAGTTGGGCTCCGTTGAGCACGACTTTACGACCGATGGTATCGACCTGGTCGTCAAGGACGGCGTCCTCACCGCTAACGGCACCACTCTGGGCGCCGACAACGGTATTGCCGTCGCGCTTATGCTTACCGTGCTCAACGACGATTCGATTACCCATCCGGCCCTCGAGTGCGTGTTCACCACCGACGAGGAGACCGGCCTGGTTGGCGCCGAGACGCTCGACAAGTCCCAGATCAGCGCCCGCACCATGATCAACCTCGACTCCGAGGAGGAGGGCGTTGCCACCGTCAGCTGCGCCGGCGGCGTCGTCGTTACCTACACCTGCCCCATCGTGCGCGAGCACAAGACCGGTAGCACCCTCACGCTCGACATTTCCGGTCTGTTGGGCGGCCACTCCGGCAGTGATATCAACCTGGAGCGCGGCAACGGAAACCTCATCATGGCCCGCATCATCGACCGCCTGATGGTCGCCGGTGAGCCCGCCATCGTCAGCTTCAACGGCGGTACCAAGGACAATGCCATCAACCGTGAGTGCAAGGCCGTTCTGGTCTATGCCGATCACGCTGCCGCCGAGGCCGCGGCCCAGATCGCAAAGGGCATCATCGCCGACGTCACTGCCGAGCTCGAGGTCTTCGACCCCGGCTTTACCTGCACCGTCGAGATTGCCGACGACGCCGAGGTCTGTCTCTTATACACATCTCCGAGCCCACGAGACGGAGCTACATCTCGT
>URZB01000037.1 GCA_900552295.1 uncultured Collinsella sp. | reverse complement strand
TTATCGTCGGCAGCGTCAGATGTGTATAAGAGACAGCCGTTATAGATGCGCACGCGATACTTTTTGCGCATGAGAATGCCGGCGTCTTTTTCCTCGTAGGCCGAGTTGCAGTAGTCGTCAAAGTACAGGCTGCGAATGGTGTAACCGCCCGCCCGCGCATGCTTGTCCAGCTTAAACACCGGCGCCATGCGGCAGGCCAGCGCAGCGTGCTCGCCCTCGTTGATGAGGTACTTGAGCTCATGGCGATAACGCTCCTGCGTGGTGCGCACGGGAGGTGCCGCCAGGCGCTCGAGAAGCGCGCTAGCCCTCCTCATACGTGTCCTCCACGACCCTACCGCCGTCTTGCACGTAAAAACACTTCATGCCGTACTGTTTGCCGCCGTCGGTCACATAGTAGTCAAACGCATCTTGCGTATAGCCGTCGGAGTTGGTGGCGCGCACGCGCGCAAAGTACTGGCCGGCATCGGGCGCATCGCACGTCACCTCGGGCAGCAGCACATCCTCGGCCTTAAAGACCACGTCGCTAATGGCATAGTCGCGCGCAAGCTCGACGGTATAGCGAATGTCGCGCGCCTTAAAGTCGTAGGACGCATCCCAGTTGATGCGCAGCTTACCGTTATCGATCTGCGGCACGCCAATGTAGAACGGCATGGGCTTTTTATAGCTCTCGCGAAAGCTCTTATAGTTCTCCTCGATCTCGGAAGGAATCGCCGCGGCAATCTGCTCGTATTCGTCCTTGGTCACGGGCAGGTTATCGAGGTCGGGCGCAGCAAAGACGAGCGGCTCCGTGACCTCACGATAATGCTCGACCATCTTGCTCAGACGCTCTTCGGTCAAATACGAGCGCAGGTCCTTGACGGCGCTATCGAGTTCGCTGCGGAACGACTTGCTGCGCAACGCGCGGTTAAATAGCACGTTGCCCCAGTAGTTGCTCACGCCGCGCTCCCAGCTCGCATAATCCGAGAACCCTGTCAGGCTCAACTCGAACTTGCGCAGCATGCCGTCGTTGTCCCAATCCAGGATGTACCAGACCTTGGAGTTAAGCGGGCTGTACAGATAGCAGTTACGGTTCTGCGTATCGCAATTGCCCGTCAAGATCTGAAACGCCATCCAATAGACCAGGTTCTCGGTATCGAAGTAGGTGTCGAGCACGTCGTCGATCTTTTGCGTATCGTCGTTGAGCGCATCGAGCATATCGATCAACTTGGTATGGTCCGAATCGCCCTTAATCTCGAGCATGCCCTCAAACGCCGTCTGGTTATAGTCGGGGTCATCGGCGAGCTTAATGGTGTCTTCGAAGCGATGGAAATCGAAGCTGTTCACCTTATATAGATGCCCGCTCTTATCCAGACCGTGGGCCTTGAGCGCCGTCTTGTTGAGCTGCTCGACCTGCGTAAACAGACCGTAGTCCTCAAAGGTGTCGTTAGTTTTTTCGGTCTGGTCGCACACCCATAAGTGCACAAACTGCGTGCGCAGGCCCATCATCTGGGGAATGCCACGAATCAGATCGTAGGCCATCTTGTTACGAAAGCGCATGCCCTCGCCCATGTGCTTGTTAAGCGCAATCGCACGTTGCTGGCGCCACGTGCCCTTGCCCTTTTTGAGCTCCACCTTGTAGTTCTTTTGCGTATAGGTACTCGACGTCTGACCGCGCACCTGCACCGTGGCGTTGGGCGCCTTCTCGCCATAGCCCACCTCGCCAGCAACGGGACCCTTATCATCGCCAGGCTGCAGCAGGCCCATAACCTGATAGCGCGTCACGCCCATGTCGGCATAGTCATACACCGAGTAGGTATTGATCTCGGCCCAGCTATGATCGGTATTCTCAGAGCTGTTGCCGCGAGAGACCGTCAGGTACATGCATACGATGCCCGAGTCGTCGTAAACCTCGTACAGCTCGTCCTTGTCGCGAAGATGCTTGATCTCGCTAGACGCATCGGCCTTTTTAATCTTGTCCTGCTTCTTGGTCTTTTTTGTCGAGGATTCGTCCTGCGAAGAGCAGCCCGAAAGCAGCAGTGTGCCGGCAGCCGCCTCAATCAAGCGGCGACGCGATATCATCCTATCGGTCATCAGGACCTCCCCAACGATTGCGATACACACGGACCACCGTGCGCTCAAACGCACCATGCGGCTCGCCCTCTAGACGCAGCTCCTCGTAGCGCTGTTCGGCACGGTCGAGCAAGCAGCCCAACTCCGTAAAGCGACCCGTCTTGTCGGTCGCCACAATGGGCTGCTGACTCAGGATACGATACGGCAAGTTGGCGGTATAGGTATCGAGCCGCATGAGCGCCACAACAAAAAACACCGCCGCGCCGAGCAAAAAGCCAAAGCCATAAAACTGCTGCGGAAAGAACAGCGAGACGATGGTCGCCAGCCCCGCCACGCCCGCGAACAGCCCGGAGGCAAGCACGGCACCTTTGTAGTCGGTAAAGTACAGCAAGATCAGCAGAATCGTGTTGCCCACGGCATACAGGCCATAGCCCACGCACAGCGTGCGAAAATACCCGTGCATCAGGTTATTGAAGCCCAGCGGCAGGGCCGAGAGCACCGTGGTCTCGAGCGAGATGACCGCTGCCGTCACAAACAGCTGCTTGAGCGCGCAAAACCGCAGCTCCCGGTTGAGCGTGGCGAGCATTTCCTCCTCGGCCACCACGATGTCGCCCACCACGCCGCCGTCGTTAAACAGGCTGTAGTAGTCGCGGTAGCGCGGATAGAAGTTGACTTCGACCGACACCACAAAGTTGACGGTCGTGACCAGAATGGTCAAAAACGCGATGAGCGCCGGCACATCATGATAGGGCGCACCGTAAAACAAGCCCTTGACCTGCACGCCAATGGGCCCTGCCCAAATAATCACCAGGTGCGCAAAGAGTCCCAAGTTGGTAAACAGGCCCGTGAGCGCCAGCGGCATAAACTGGTCGAGCCAGCGCAAAAAGAGCCGGGGGCTGCGATCGCTCTGAGGAAAATACCGGTATAACAGCACCACGTCCCAGGCGAGCATCACACCGTAGCCCAGGGCGATCGAGCCCAGCAGCCCCTCGACCGGCGGCAACCCCAGCACCAGCGCGGCCAAGGCACACAGGCACGCCATGCCAATGGCCGCGGCAAAACTGCACAGAATACCGCGGTAATCCTTAATGGCCGTGAGGTAACTCATGCCGTTCCAGTTGACGATCATAATGTTGAACAGCCACAGGCACAGCAGCCCCTGCATAAGCGTAGCGCCCGAGAACAGCAAAAAGACGCCGTAGAGCACCGTGCCCACAACGAGCATGATGGCGTTGGAGCCCCAAAACGAGGGCAAGACCTCTTCTTCGCGCTCGGCAAAGAGCATATCGGCCAAAAAGCGCGTGACCGGCATGGAGAAAAAGCTCGTGAGCGTGAGCGACGCCAGCAGCGTATAGGTCACCATGCACACCAGCAGATCCTGGTTGGCGCGTCCCACGCCCCACAGACCGCACAGCACCAAGATACCCACCTGGAGCAGCACGCCCAGCAGCATCGGGCCCGTGCACACAATGCCGGCGTAGCCATAGGCGCGCATCGTGGCAAACAGGCCCTTGCGCCTAAACAGGCGCTTGAGCTCAAAACCGATTCCGGCCACCGGCTACTCCCCCTCTCTGGGCAGGTCAAACGCTTGCGCCGTCACGTCGTACAGCGCGCGATAGTTGGCGAGCATCTGCTCGTGCAAAAAGTACGTGGCAACGCGACGCTTGCCTCGCTCCCCCATCTCAATGCGACGGGCGCGGCTTGTGCACATGCGTTCCATGGCATCGGCCAAGCCCTTGCGATACATAGGCGGCGTCACAAAACCTGCCACGCCAAAGTCATCGCCCGGAGCGCCTTCGAGCAACTCACGGCAGCAGCCCACCTCGGTCGTCACGCAGGGACGACACGCGGCAAGCGACTCCAGCACGCTGAGCGGCTGGCCCTCGGAGATGCTCGTCAAAATGGTAAAGTCGAGCTTTTCCATGTACTCGACCACGTTGACGCGGCCGGTAAAGATCAGGTCGCGCACGCCCAGGGTTTCGACCAGCGCGTGGCACTCGGCGCCGTACTCTTCGTCGTCCACGCCGCCCATGATGTGCAGGCGCACCTTGGGCAGGCGCTCGTGCAGCTCAAAAAAGGCATAGATCATAGTCTTGACGTCCTTGATGGGCGCCAGGCGCACCACCGCGCCAATGTCCACCCAGCCGTCATCGGGCTTTAAGGGAATGTCCTTAAAGCAGTCGAACTGGATGCCGTTGGGGATGACCAGACATTTGTCTGCATCGCAACCCATATCGATCTGCGTCTTGCGGGCGTTATGGAACAAACTCGTCACGCGGAAGGCGCGGCGGTAGATCTCCTCCGAAAGCAGGTAGAAAAAGCGAATCCAGCGGTCCTTAAACGACGGCACCACCCAGTCGGCGCGAATGATCTCTTCCTCGCGCTCGCGGGTATAGATGCCGTGCTCGGTGAGCAGCACCGGCGCATGGTGAACGCTTGAGCCCAGGCAGGCGAGCAGGCCGCCGTAGCCGGTCGAGATAGCGTGGTACACATCGGCAACCGGCACCTCGCTGCCCAGCAGGTAGAGCACCGGCAACAGCATAGAGCGCATGGTGTGGAATGCGTCGGCGAAGGGCGTGTAGGGGTACTCGGCAAGGCACACGTCGCGGAAGATATCCATAAACGTGCGGCTCTGCAAAAACGAGAGCGGATGCACGCGACGGCGCTGGAAGATATCGAACAGCACGTCCCAGTCCGGATTGGAGAGCGACACCAGGCGGCGTAGCGCCTCGCGCTCGCGGTCGTTAAAACTGGCTTCATGTTGCTCGCCCGAAAGCCGCAGGGCATCGTCCAGGAACACCTCGTGCACCTCGACCACGTTGCTGGGCAGCTCGTAGACAAATTTGCCGCGGTCGGCAGCATGCGCGCCAATCACCCACAGCACGAACTCGTGCTCGGGCATGGCCTGGATATAGCCATGCATCCAGGTAGATACGCCGCCGTGCACATAAGGGTAGCAACCCTCGAGTACCAAGCAGATTCTCATCTGTCGCCACCCTCCTTGCGCTCGATCGTCAGGGTATTATCATTTGCCTTGAGCAGATACAGATCGCCCGTAAGGTGCGTCAGTTCGCCACCCGTCACCGCACCCGGCTCGCCATTATTGGCGCGGAACATGAGCCACGCCTCGTCGTGGAAATTGCCCAGGCTGAGCGTCCAGGCATCCGCACCGGTATCCACGCTCACCGTAACCGACGAAAAGCGCTGAATGGCACCGGAGCACTCCGACGCCGTCTGGCGGCGCAGGTCGGGCGCAGACTTGGTAAGCCAGTCCAGGTAGTCGGTCAGGCCGCCCTTGTAGACTTCCCAGCCCTCCTTGGCGCCGCGATCGGGATCGAGCAGGTCGTCCGGGTGCATAAAGTGCGTACTCACGTAGTGCGTGTTGAGCTCGGACACGGCAGCCAGGCGCATATAGGAATCGTCGACCATGCCGCCCGAGACAATACGCGGCTGCTCCACAATACCATCGCTCGCCACGCCAAACTCCTGCACGTACGGCAGGTCGGTACCGTCCTCAAAATACGTACTGGCAATAGTCTTAATGCGCGGAACATCGGTGCCGATAAGCTGGCGCGCGCGGGCCGAAAGGATATTCGACGGTGGCACGTAGACCGAGCCGTGCGCGTTGGGCAGCACCTCGTCCTGGAAGGCTATAAGCTCGTTGAGCGAAGCGACGAGCGTTTCCTTGTTCTTCCAGGTCTTGTAGTCATACAGCGTGCCATAGTCGGTATCCCAGAGCGCCAGAGGCTGATGGTTGTAGCCGTGAAAGCCCAGCTCTCCGCCCATCTGCAGCAGCATGCCGCCAAAATAGCGGAACTGCGTGGTATCGGCCTGGCGCGCGGGCTCGGTCTGGTTGACCGCGTCCTCGTAGTTTTCGATCATCACGCCGGTATAGCGAATGCCGTATTTTTGCGCAAGCTTTTGCAGATCGGGCCACCAGACCTTGGTGTAAAAATCCGCAATGGAAAGGCCGTAGTCACGCTTGATATAAGTACCATCGCCCGAGGGCACGGGGCTAGGAAAGTCGTCCAAATAGAACACGGCGCTGTTGATGACCGGATAGGCCGAGGCATCACCCAGCAAGCTTATGGCCGAAGCATAGAACCCACGCATGACCTTGTCGTAGATACCAATGTTGCACACCACGGTGTGACCACTGCCGCAATCGTTAGACCAAATGAGCGGCGTGCCCGCGTCACCGGTCTTTGCCCATACGTGCGCCGTTTCGCGCAATGAAACCGAAAGCGAAGAATCGAAGGGATCCGAGAACTCGTAGCGCTCTCCTCCGCCCAACATAAAGTCATCGCTCGGCACAATGCTTTCGGCTTTCGCATAGTCATATCCGGCCGATTCGATCCCAAGCTTGGAAGCAATAGCCTGCAGGCAGTTCGAGTTATCTGGCGTCATGCCCAGCATGAGTGAGCCGCCCACACTCACCCAACTCATCAGATCGGTCAGATGCGTACCCAGTCCGTCAAGCGAGGGCATAAGCACAATCACGCGATCAAACGACGTGAGCGATGGGATCGCGTCCGCACCGTCGGTGGCAATATCAACATCGCGATGGGCGATCTTCATGTCGAGCAGGATCTGGTCGAACTGTTCCTTTACGTCCTCGACGCCAGCTTGATCGGAATCGGTAATGACCAGGCACGTGGGCTTTTGGCCAAAGATTGCCGAGGAGGCCGGCACCGCATCGTTGGCGGCCAGCATCCCCAGCTTATGCTGGCCCGCACTGTACTGCACGCCGGCACGCTCCACCAGCAGCACAGCGGCCATGACAATAAAGACCGCCCACACCACGAGGAGTCCCATCCAACGAAAGCGCCCTGCACGGTCGCGGATATGTTGCGCCACGCTCATCTGGCCTCCTCCCCGTCGCGCCAAAACGCCAACTTTTCGCGGTTGTCGGCGCTCAAATACACATGTTGCTTGTCAATCGCATCGATCACACGGTGGACCTCGTCACCGTCGCGGCGCATCACGGCCAGGCGCAGGCAAAGCATCCAAACCTCCTGCTCCTCGGGCACGTCTATCACCAGCTGGTCGGTCACGGCCTGCGCCTCGTCGATCTGTCCGACATCGGCCAGCGCCGTCGCGTATCGAATGCGCAGCTCAAGGGTATCCTCGCGCTCGCAGCGACGCGCAAGCAGGCGCGCGTACTGTTGGCGCTGAATCTGAGCCACGCGCCCCTCAGCCAAGCCCGAGCACAAGTATTCACCAAGAAAATCGCAGTATTCGTTGAGGTTTTGAGCGCTCGGGTCCGTCTTAAAGGCACGCTCCAGCTGCTGCAGTTTAAGGTCGGACTCCTTGGAGATCTGCGCCACCGCCGTCGCGGCATAGTGCGCCACCTCAACGTCGTCGTTAAGCTTAGCCGCCTGCAGCTGCGCCAGGTACGCTTCGGGCTCCTCGGTGAGCATGGAGAGCATTAGGCGGCGCCGGTATGCCGGGTCGTTGACGATGAGTGCCTCCTCGAGCGGCACTACGCCTGAATCGTCCTCACCACTCGGTACCGACATACTGCGATGCAGGTCATCGTTGAAGCGCAGCGACTCCAGCGCAGACCCTTTCAGCCCCTCGCCAAACACCGCGCTGCACACCGATAGCAAAACCACCAGCAACGGGCCCCACAGCGGCACCAGCACTATCACAGCCAGCATGTGCCCGCGCACCGGCAGCAGGCCCAGTTTCATGAGCGTCCACAGCATCAGGCAAACCAGCGCATGAATCAGCAGCAAGACGGCAGCAACGACAAGCGAGATCAAGCGGCACCCCCCTCACCGTCACCGGTGTAAGAGATGCGCTGCAGCAGCTCCACGATGTCCTCGCCGTCGACGGGCTCCACCGCAATCTGCTTTGCGCTCAGGCGCTCGCGGATAATGGGCAGATCGCATGCCTTTGCCTGGCGCATAAGCAGGTAGAGCACGTCGCCGTCGACCAAGCCCGCCGCGTCGCTCTCGCGGATTGCCGACCCAATTGCGCCCACCAGCTCGCCGACAGGCTCCATGCCCGGTACCACGCGCAGGAGCAAAAAACTCCCCATCTTGCTATCTGCCAGCGCCTGCTCCGCCGCGAGCTCTTGGCCAAAGGCAGCCTGCTTGAGCACGCAAGTGCCGTCAACGCAGCGTTTATCCTGCGCCACCGCCTCATAGTCAAAGGCACGGCCCAGCGCGCTTTCGACCAACCCGCACAAGATGCGGAACAGGTTTTGATAATAGAGGGTCATTTGGTTTTCGGCCGCACTACGCACAAAGATCAACACAGCGGGTGCCCCGTCGCGCTCGATCGTGTATCCAAACATGGGAAGCCCCGGCGTCAGCTCGCGGTTCACCCACAGGTTCGAACGACCCCCGTCGCCCAAAAGAGGTGCAAGCTGCTCAAGCGTGAGCGAGCGCGCGGCATCTTCGGCAATCGCGGGACTTGCTGCCACCAGGCGTGCAAATGCCCCGCCCGAAACATGGTAGATCGCCACCGAATCGTTCTCGAGGATCTCGCCCAAAAGCTCGCAGCACTTGCGATAGATGTCGCGTGGGTTGAATACGTCGAGCTCCTGCGTCACGGCAAAGATCTTGCCAAAGCTGTCGTGGCGACCCACGATCTGGCGCCTGTACGCGCGCTTGTCCTCGATCGCGTCGTGGTAGAGCTGCGTAAGGAACGTATTGCGGTTGCGCACGAGCTCGTTTTGATCGCGCTCCGCCCTAATGGCTTCGCTGTTGCGCAGCTGCACATAGCCGCACACGGCACCCACAACAAAGTACGCAATAAACGGCAGCCAGTTAGACGGCTCGTAAAAGAGACCCTGGAAGGTATAGCCATACTGGGTAAAGTAGCTCGCGGCCAAACCCACCGACGCCAGCAGCGCCGCAACCAGGCCAAAATCGAGCCCATACAGCGTGCCGATCAGTACCACGTACAGCAGGCGGTAGTCGAGCACGTTAAGCTGAGCAGACTGCGAAAACACCAGCTCCAGGCCCTCAAAGAGCACCCAGGCCAGCGCGGTCTCCAGGCATTTGATGGGCAGTGTCCGCCCGCGCATGCGGTCGATGGCGGCACGCAGCGGATGGCGCTTGCCCGCGAGGGTCTGCTCCCAGCGGGCGTGTATGGTCGAAAGATCGCGCAGCACGTCATAGCGCTGGAACCACCCGTAGCGCGTGCGGACGGTATCGCTCGGAGCAATGGAGACGACGGCGTCCCCGTCGTAGGTAATGTCGAGCCCCGGGAACAAGCCCTTGAGCGCCTCGCCCAGGTCTCCCACGGTGTGGGCAAAGCTATCCGGAACCTCGAGTTCCTCGAATGTGGCATCCCAGCTGTCGAAGATGCACGCACCAGAACGGCCAGCTCCTCGGCGCAGAGGGCACCGAGCGGTGAGTCCGCCCCAGCCCTCATGACAGCAGAGCCTTGCGAGCACGCCTCGAGCAGCGGGGTCAAAATCGGGTCTTCCAGCGTGGGCGAGGCGGTGTACAGATACGGCACGCGCAAGATCTTGGCCTGAATGCCGTCGCGGACCGCATAGTAGCGGCACAGGTCGTTGGCCGCACGGGCAATGATGCCCTTGCCGTTTTGCCCCGCAGCGTCCACCGCACCGTCCGCTCCCATGGGACCAGTCACAAACAGCAGCTGAATCTGGCGACCCATGCAAGCTCGAAAGACGGAGCGCAGCAGCTCGATGTCGCCAACGGCCTCGGTATGCGGCGTGAGATAGGTAGAGAGGTAGACCACACGGTCGAATTCGTAAGCCTGGTCCAGGTGCTGCAGCAGCTCTTTCCAAGACGCATGGAGCGACGACCCGTCGCGGCGCGCCTCGTTGGCCGCCACGACCTGAACATGGTCACCGGGAAACGCCTTGGCACAAAAGTCGTCATCGACATACACGGTATTGCCAACAACCAGCACTTCCACCGTGCGCTCCCCCTCCCCAAATTTAGCTTTTGCCATGGTAAACATGCATATTGTACGCTGTCAATGTAGGCCAAAGGCAACTTTAAAGCTGTTTTAAGAACTTTTTCAGACGGGAAGCGACTCGCGCCTGAGCCAGAGAGCCCTACACGTGCCGCTGCACGGCGGAGAAAGGCGAATCCACTACCCCTCAGGCATAATTCCTGAGCAAAATCAAGCAGAGCACACGGCTTTTTGCGCCACTTTAAGACGTAATCGGGATGTGGCGAGAGGCCAAATTCGGAAGTGCGGGGAAAACCAAAGGAATGCTGACCAGACCCCCGTTTTAGGCTTCCGCGACCTGCGGTTTTGATACAAAAAAACCGCGTTGTGCTCGAAGGGGGGTGCGGACGATTTCTTGGACCGCGCCTAGGCGTATCCAAGCTTCCTGCGG
>URZB01000036.1 GCA_900552295.1 uncultured Collinsella sp. | reverse complement strand
CCGGTGCCGATGGCGGCGTTTCATGCACGGGCGGGTCGCTCGTGTCCGCGCGGTTCGTGACGCCTGCGGGCGGGGCCTTCGGTGCTGGTGGCGTGGTGGATGCGACCGGTGCCATGGCGCCGCATGTGGTGATCGAGCCCCGGGGCGCCACGGCGCCGGCGGGGGAGACCGACGGGCGCGAGGTGCCCGGCGGCGCGGACGGGCCGGCCGGCGGTGCCGGTTCTACCGTCGAGCAGCCCGGTGCTCGGTCCGCGACGGATCCCGTGCTGAAGCCCGCGACCGCGACGCCCAAGACGACCACGACGACCAAGACGACAGTGAGCAAGACCACGGCATCCACGCCATCCAGGGCCAAGACCGCCAGCGCCGTCACGCTCCCCAAGACCGCCGACAGCAACCGGATCGCCGTCTCCTTGGCGCTATTTCTTCTGGGGACAGCGCTTCTGGGAGGGTGTCTGCCGCTTTTATCCGAATGGTCACGATAAGGAAGCCCGTAGGTTGTTCTGGCTTTGAGCTAAACAGGCAACCGGATAACAGAGAGTTTTTATGTTTCCCAAAGCAGGGGCGCACCGGCTAACGCCGGCGCGCCCCTGCTATTGAGCAGACAGTTTGTTTGTGTCAACGGCAGATTAAACATCATAAGCTATTGACTAAACACAACTGCCCTGCACGGCGGTTGTCTTGCGTGGGTGCCACTCATCTTACAACCGTAAACAGGAGGGCATTAACCCTTCATTCGCCACTCGTCATACACCCTTCTTTATCTCATGGCAATATGAAGGCCAAGTTTTGGAAAAACCGGAATTGAATTCATGATTTTCAGTATAGGTATCGATGCCAAGACCGTGCGCGGATGGGTGTCGGTGCTCGAGGCGTCGGGGGTTGTCAGGCTCCTGCGGCCGTTCTTCTCAAATACGGAGAAACGACTCATGAAGTCTCCGAAGTTGTTTTTCATGGACACGGGCCTTGCCTGCTATCTGACGGCATGGCTCGATGGCGAGACGCTGAGACGCGGCGCCGCGGCGGGTCATATGTTCGAGACGTTCGTGGTGAGAGGTACTCAAGAGTTACCTGAACGCCGGGGGAGATGTGCGGGACGTGAGCTTCTACCGCACTAGGCACGGATCGACCGGCAGAATGTCCGATTACGCAGCCGTCCTTGAAGAGATTAGGGGATCCAGTATTATGCAGGTCATCTGGGTTTCTTACGTTGCCGGGTCTCCTTATGCAGCGGGGCTCGACTCGAGGACGTCGTCGACTCGGTCCTCGAGCTCGCAAGACTTGCTGAGCTTGGCGGACTAGAGTAAGAAAAGAGAAATCAAAAGGCGAATTTACCGCGAGGAGCAAAATGTCCCACATAAATCAGATTCAAGAAGAGCTAAGGCAGATCGAAGGCGGGCGTTTTCAAACACTAGCAAATCAGTATCTATATAGGAAATATTCGCTTAACAACATCATTGAATTGGGATCCCAATGCGGCACGGATAAAACTACGACCGGAGTGCCAGACATGTACTCCGTAGAAGAGAATAGACACTACCTCTTCGCGGCATATACAACCTCTAATTCCGACATCCGTAATAAGCTGCTAAATGATGCTAAAGACTGCCTCGACAGGAGTAAAACCGGCATCGACCCGCAGCTCATAGATCGAATCATCCTATGCCACACACACTTTCGCCTTTCACCTCTGGTGCTCGAGGAAGTCTGCGACATCGATCCGCGGATAGAAATAATCGGGCCAGAGACAATTGCGAGCGACCTTGATAGAAAATACCCTGCGCTAGCGCATACGGTATTGGGCGTTCCGCTCGGAAAGGGGTCATTCATCGCCCCAGATCGCTTCATCGAGCGAAGCCTGAACGACCGTTTCGCAACCGACCTGTCGAAGCCCCTCATGCACAGGGATTCCGAGTTTTCAGGTATCATCGAATCGATAGAGCAAAGCAGGGCAGTGGTGATTCAGGGGCAGTCTGGATCGGGGAAAACCAAGATCGCCCTCGATGCATGCCTTTCATTCAGCAATCTGCATCACTGGGATCTTCTGATCTTGGACTCTAAGTATTCGTCGCATCTCGACGATGATATCGAGCTGATTTTGTCGGAGTCGGAAAACATTATCCTTCTGGTTGATGATGCAAATGGCGACCTGTCACTTGAGCACTTGCTGGGCATCTGCTTGGAAAACAAAAAGCTAAAGATTGTCCTCACCTGCAGGAAGATGCACCGAAGCGAGTTGACCGCGAAAATCGGCAGCTATCTAAATTTCAGAGAAATAGAGCTGGAGCCTCTAAACGCTGAAAATATTGAAGCGATACTCGAGAGCGAATACAACATAAAGAACCCAGCGCTGAGGGAGAGAGTATCGGCAATCGCAAACGGAAACCTGCGCTTGGCTATCATGGCAGCAGGCCCCATAGCAGACGGCAATTTCGAAGCTATCCAAGAGCCATACGATCTTCTGAACATCTATATGAATTCCGCCTTAGCTGGGTACTCCAACAGGGAGCAGCGTCTCGCAGAGATCCTTGCAATCTACGACTGCTGCGACCTTATTGAAGGAGACCCTTGTTACGAGGATCTCTTGGGCCTGGGGTACGATGACGCCGAGATTCAGGATTTTGCATCCAGATTGAGCGACCAGGAAATCGTCACGATCCTTACCTCCACCGGTGGCGTGCTAGCCATAAGGATGGAAGAGCAGAATCTTCGCGACTTCTTGATATGCCGCCATTTCGCAAAAGAAGGGAAGGGCAGTTTTTCGGATTTCATTCTGCATACCGCAGAAATGCCGAACGCGCCGTATCTCAAAGCCGTCAAGTCAATGGCTGAAGTGTGCGGAAGCGAGAGCGTGTACGACTACCTTCGAAGGGAATGCGAGAAAGCCTGGGATGAAATAAAAAATCGGGATGCGCGAATTGCCGATCAGTTCATAATCACGTTCAATCAACTCCTCCCCATACAGGCGCTCGCCTTTGCCTCAGAACGCATCGAAAGCGCTGCTTGCGCTGACGTATCGGAAGAAATTCTCGGCACGAATTCGACATCGGACGGATCTATGCCCCTGCATATTTTCGTATCCCTGATGAACTCGAGCGAGTATTCGCAAACAGCCCTCGAGCTGTTCGTGAAGTGTGTAGAAAGAGGCACCGAGCAGGCGGCCGAGTACAACTGGGCATGCGGGCCAGACGGCGCTTTCGCTTACGATCTCGATCGTTCGGGATTCGATTTGGAAAACAATAAACTCGATGCCCTCGCTCAAAAATATCAACAATCGCATTCCCGCAATGTTGCAGCATGCCTGATTGTCTTGACGAGTTCATACCTCTCTTCAAGGGCCCAGCGCGTTTGGCAAAACGGTATAACGTACACATACAACACCCTGACCTTCAATTTCACATCAGAGCTGGCCGAGCTCCACGCCCATTGCTTCCGAGCACTCTCCGTTCTAGTCGAAACCGAATTCAGTAGGCAAGTTAAATCCATCTTTAGGCAGCACTTCTCGTTCTATGACAAAGAACCTGAAGCGGAGCACGCAGAAGACATGCATTCGGTGCTCTCGAGGATCGAAGATCTATTCCCCAAATATATAAGCGAAGACTCGACAATCGACCTCTCGTGCAGCTTAAGCATCAACCAGATTTACGAAACATGCGCGCAGAACCTCCCTCTGAGCCTCGATGAGTTCCGCCAGAGCACATTCGACGCGCTTGGCTTGGAGAACTCCGAGTCTCCCGTAGAGAAAGAACCGAGGATATCCGCGGAAGAGTTACCGCTAGAACGACTGACCGAAGTCCTGGGAAAGCTGGCCGAAGATTATGAGATTTCCGGTAAAGAGTGGGAGTCGGGCAGGGCTATCGGAAAAGTCCTTCTGGAAATTGCCAAAAGGACCCCAGATACCGCTTCAAGCATAATCGCACGCAATATCGCATCGTTGCCCTCGACGATCCCCGTTCCGTATGAAGCACTTGATTACCTTGCTGAAGCCATCGGCAGGAGGGTCCTTAGAAACGAGCTGGGCGCGGTGCTCGACGTGAGTGACCATCCGGCCCTGTTTGACTATCTTGATTTGCTAGCAATAAAGAGCGGGCCCGACAAGGAGGAGCTCGACGAGATCCTCGCAAGACTCGATGACGGCAGAACGCATCTCTGCTTGGAAGATTTGGAGATAGTCGAGCCAAAGCATCCTGGCTATATGCTCAAATATGCTTTTAGGTTTTCCGAACATACACACAATGATGAGGTTTGGCGGTTTTTCGGCAACTGCGGAGACGAAAAGCGCGTCTCCGCTCTAGATTCGTACTTCGGATCCAATCCCTCACCGGCTGTCAACCTGTATTTTCTCGCACTTGAAGGACGCCCTTCTTTCGACTATAACCTCGCTTTCCTACGCTGCCTTTTACGCCTTGACAGTTCAATGATTGACCGTTTTTTGGAATACGCTGCCAACCTCGACTACCGACAAAGGCACGATCTCCTGCGAAGAATCAGCTCGTTTTGGACCGTCCAGGACGATCACGCTTGGAATCTGCTGAAAGCAATGATCGATGAAGCGCTGAGCAAACCACTCGGCAGGTATGAAATAGCCGCTTTGTTTCCCGTTCGTGACGCAAATGCGCTCTCGAGCGATATTTTTTGGGAGCGCCTGGAATATATCATCCGCGAAAGGATCGCCGACGCAAATAGTCTCGATAGAATTAGCTGGGCCTTGTCCGATTGCAATGACGAGGCGAGGGTCAGGGCTATCACCCTCATTCTGTCGCTCGATAAAGACGGGATATCGATCAACGATTTGGATCTCCGTCGATCTTCAATGAGCGGGTCTCCAGAAAAAGGCTTTATTCCAGCAAAGCTCAAGGAGATTGAGGCGATTGAATCGATTGCTGCTCAGCTGCCCGCAGGTGTTGAATATTTAAAACACAGAGAATGGCTGTTAAAAGTGAGGTCTTCAATTGAAAGAGACATCGAAGACGAAAAGTGGAGGCTATTCCACGGCAGGCAGTAATCGACTTTAACACCTAGAATTAGGAAAAGCCTCGGGGGCTCCTGCCTAGCCCTTCGACCTGCACTGCGTGCAGAAGACAGTCGAGGACGAACCGTGGTGCAGCTCCATGAGCTCGAGCTGCATCGCCCTGATCAGGTCGTCGAGCTTGTTCAGCAGCCACTCGTCGATGTTTGTGTCAACGGCCAGCTGAATACTGTTCAGTTTTACGCTACCACTGACAGCGAGGCCGAAGTGGCTCGTTGCCATTTCGAGGCCGCGCGCGCGGCGCGGAAGGGCGGCGTGGACCCCGAGTCCACTGCCTGCAAGCTCGACAAGATGATTTGGTTGCTCTGCACAGGCGACTTCTACCGCGAAGGGGGTCTAAAGCTCTTTTCAACCAATGCACTTGTTGAATCGAACCTGAGCGCCTATTCGGGGGATGGCATTTAAATTGGAGCCACTTTCAGAAAAGCGGCGCTGCAAACGCATGCCAAAACTGGCAAATTATTATGAAAGGTAATCTTATGGTAAACGCAGAGGAATCAACTAAGGCCGGTCTATCGCGCTTGCAAGACGACGCAAGGCCGACTATTTGCAGCGACTCTCTCGAACTTATTTCGAATATCGCAGAGGTTGGCCTGGACGAAATTCTCCAAAACGAGTTCTTGAAGGACATCCCCGTCATCTCAAGCCTAGTGAGCATCTACAAAATCGGAAACAATATCCACAATGCGCATCTGCTGAAGAAGTATGCGTGTTTCCTCGATGAGTTCAACCGCGACTCTTTTGAAAATGGCTCATGGAACAAGTACAAGCAATACTTTGAAGAGTCAAATAGGAAGCGCGATATTGAGTACCTGCTTATCCTGCTCGAAAGATACATTGAGGAGGACAAAGCGCGGCGACTAGCAAAGATTTATGAGGCCTACCTAGATAAAGAAATTAGCTGGGACGATCTTCGTTTGTTTGCAGAGACTTTGGACAGATTTCTACCTGGAGACTACGAAATGCTTCGAGAAAAGGAAACTTTTCAGACGCTCAGAGGCAGAGATGCAGAAGTTCTTCTTCGATTAACCGGGCTGGGATTGCTGATTGAGGATATCCATCGGCAGCAGTGGGACGTAGTAGATACGACGCTCATCTTCGACGATCCCGACGAAATTGAGAAAGAAGAAAGGGTTTATCGTAGGACCGAATTTGGAAACAGGATGGTATCTATACTTGGCTAGCTACTGCAGACAACAATCTGAGCGCGCTCTTGTCGTCTTGGTTAAACTGCTCGGATCTACCAGTGATTTTTACTGCATTAGGCATTCGGAAAGGGAATCGGTTCTTCACGATTCGCATCCTTTCTAGTGCTGCCTTTATTTAATGATCGAGATATGCTCGGCGACTGCGGTGTTCTGCCCCTTAGGTTACAGACGGTTGTTTCTATTGAGCTTCCAGAGGAAATACATGGGGTTCTCTTTTGCCTTGGCTTCTCGCAAGAAATCTGCGGATTGAGATGCAACGGCCCCTATGCCGGCAGCCCCGAGGAAGGCCATGGCATCAGAAGGTGATGCGATTCCGTATTGCCCCAATGTAAAGCTCGCAATTCCGATAGCGGCTTCAATGCCTGCGGAGGTGACTAATCGGGATCGCTCGTTTTTCATCACTAAAGATATCTTGTGAAGCTCGGGCTCTATTAGGTCGTTCTTCAGGTCAGCTAATGTCGAGGTGTCGATGGGCCTTTCGCTCAGGCCTTTGGACAAGGTATCCCTAAACACAAGAAACGACTCTTCGTTTCTAATGCGGCAATCAAGGATGCTACGCAACGTTGCATTTTCAGCAATGGGGAGGGGGCAAGATAACCGGCGAATGGGTATGGTCTGATCTTTTCGAGGATAAAGGGTGGAAGTTGCGGACTCGAGGAACTCAATCTGAGCTGGACGAGTGGTTAAATACGAGCTATTCGAAAAAAAGGGATTGACGAGGGCTTGAAAGCAATCGTCCAACAAAGGCAGTAGGATAGTCGAGATGCCGCCTTTCTCCAGCATGTCTCTATCCAATCGCGTTTCGCCTTGGCTTGCATAGAGCGATTCGTATTCAGACGGGATTACCAGGAAATCGACATCCATCTCATCATGGGACCCATATGCATCCATTCCCTCAATCGCTACACACGGATTCCCATCTGGTGCTTGTTTTAAAGTGCACGAGGTAGAGGAACAGAATTGTCGTACGAGTTCATCCCAATAACTCGATATCAATCCTTTTGCTTTTGATTCTCTTTCGATTTGTCGCGCTAGGCAATCTTTGCAAAGAGGAATGTAATTGCTCGAAAATCCGAGTATTCCAGCTTTGACTATGTCTTCGACTCGCATGGTCAAATAGATCCCGAATGCAAGTTCATCGACTGAGGCATAATCATCGTGCCCCATTTCGAATGCCGATTCTATAGGGCAATGAATCAGTGTTTTATCTGCATACAATGCTGAGAACTTTGCCAAATGGTAAATGTTTTGCTCTCGACAGGCATAGTCAGTGCAGGGGAATTTGCCTCCTTCAAGGGTGGAGTCAACAGAAAAATTGAACAGGGATTGATTTTCGATTTTTTCGATTGGGATAAGGGGTGCAAGGCCCCTAATAAAGGCGTCGAACCTCCTTTGCCCCAGTTCTTCTAGGTACGCAATTATTTCGGCAAGAGAGCTGTTCTTGAATGCGGCTAGATAAGAATAAAGGTCATCGTATGCATGAGTCGCCATTTCGCTCACCTACACTTTCGGAAAGAGTTTTGCGTCGTTATTTCCGAGGCGTCGTTGGGCTCGCAATCGACTCTAGTGTGCAGCTGCTTCTCGACGTACTCCCTCATGTTCTGCCTCCACATGTAACTAATTGATTTGCTATGTGCCATTATGAATGGTATATAGCAAATCAATTAGTTACATTTAATGGAGCATTGCGAGCGTGGCGCGCGCAAAGAAGAGTCGTTGTATGGAGGCTTCCGGCAACGGCCTTTTGTACGTCCGTGACTGTTGGGTGCTATCGCGGATGACGTCATTGTTGCCTGTACTCTCGATCCAAGGATGAAATTACGGAAGTGCGGGGAAAATCGAGAACCTTCGAGCACAACGCGATTTTTAGCACCAAAACCGCAGTTCGCGGAAGCGAAAACTGGGGCCTGGTTAGCATTTCTTCGATTTTCCCCGCACCTCCGAATTTGACCCCTTGCCGCACCTTGATCACGTCTTCAAGTGGCTGGTTCATCGCTAATGGAGTTTTCTGCGGTGCTTGAATTGCGGTGTTGTGATTAGGGCAAAAGGCTCTTGGCTCCGGGGAGGCTCATCGCACGAAAATTCAAGTTGCTGCTGAAGTAGGGCTTGCTTCGGCAGCGCTAACAATAAGGGCGGCTCTGCTGGTCTCCGGAGACCGCGGCATTCGGCGGGCCTGCCGAATGCCGCGGTCAGTAGCGGTCAGTAGCGGTCAGTAGCGGTCAGTAGCGGTCAGTAGCGGTCAGTATATTCTTCGGAGCCGTTTCTCTGGGCTTCGGCGGACTTGCCAACTCGCGCTTGGGCACTACTCAGTAGATTACTCAGCAGTGCCCAGTAGATTACTCAGTAGTGCCCAGCAGGGGGAGGGCAGCAAACGCAATGGGCCTGTTTCCCGGCTAGGACCTGCAGCCTCAAACTTCGCTTGGCATCCTGTAGAACTGGTGCGGGTCTTTCGGGCTTTTCCCTACCCATTCCAACAGGCCTCGACCGGCAAGGTCTTTCAGAGTCTTCGAGGCCGTTTTCCTACCGACATTGGACTCCCGCGCGAGGTCGGAGGTCGTGATTTTCCCCTGAGCGGCGGCAATTGCCATCGCTGCTCGTTCGCGCTCGCTGAGGAGCGGTCGGTTGTCGGCCGCGGTTCTCCTGAAGGCCGCTTTCTGCAACCCAGGACGCTCGAAGACGACGACGGTGCTGTTGACGGTCTGCTCGAAGCGGAACCTCACGCCGGCTGCCTCGCAGGCCTCCTTGATGCGCGGTATGCCCGTGCCGTACTGCTCGATGACGCCGGCGCGGAACAGGGTGCGCGCGATCGCGGGGTTTCGGAGGCCGAACTCGCTCGCGGTACCGTCTAGGTGCTCTTGCGGCGAGTCGCCCTCGGGGAACAGGCCCGGGCTCACGATCTGGACGGTGTCCATGAACACGTTGACCTCGACGGCGGTGCCGGTGGTGTAGTCGCGGTGGCACAGCGCGTTGGCAACCGCCTCGCGGATGGCCTCGGCCGGGATCTCGGGGATCTCCTTGCGGTACATGCCCGTCTCGCCGATGACGAACTCGCGCCTGATGTTCGACGTCACGAAGTACTCGGCGAAGTCGAGCAGCTTGAGCATGGTGCCGCTCTCGCGGCGCAGGTCGAGGATCTTGGCCTTGGTGTTGCCGCCCAGAAGCCCCAGCTTCATCCTGGGGTAGGTGTCGGATCCCTCGCAGAACAGCTCCACCGCGGCGTTTCTTAGGCTGCCGTCGGGCGCGACGAGGTCGAGCCTTGCCAAGGTGTCCTCCACGCCGGCGAACCCGCCGCCCACGCGTCCGGCCCTGCCGCCGCGCGCGACGAAGTCACGCACCGCCTGCTCGTCGGCGTCGGAGACGGGCCTGCCGGACGGCAGCGAGTCCCACGGGCTACGGGCGCGCTCACGCTTGACGACCATGGCGCTCAGCTCCGAGGCCGACAGCGCTTTGTTCGAAGTCCCCACGCGGGTGAAGTAGCGTCCGTCGGCGGAGTAGGGGGCGTCGGCACCTGAGAAGGCAATTTTGATGTATCGCAGCCCATCATCGGCGTCGAGGCACTCGACCGTCGGGAACACCGCGGGCTCGATCTTGTCGGACACCCACGACGTCACCTGGCGCAGCGTTGCGTCGCTGACATCCTGGCCGATGACATCGCCGTTGTCCTTCACGCCGAAGTAGAGCTCGCCGCGGCCGTGCTTGTTCAGCATGGCGCTGATGGCTTGCAGTGCTTCTTTATGCTCGCCAGTGGACTTCTTGAACTCGACGGTCTCGCTCTCGCTGCCCAGGTTCATCCGCGCTGCCTTTCCCGTTCGTTGCTTGTCTCGTTGGATTATACCGTGGTCACCATGGGCGAAAACGTGGAAGCGCGCTTGCTTGCCTCTACCATGTTCTCATGCGCCTTAATGCCCTTTGTGAAGAATCATCCCATTGGGAAACGGGTCCCTATGGAACGATTTTGGTATCAGGCATAGGGGGGCGCTATCGTGGATGTCGTCACCATTGCCTGCGCCCTCGATCCAGAGATGTAATTACAGAAGTGCGGGGAAAAAACGAAAACCTTGGGGGTGCGGACAGAAAGTTGGACCGTGAAGCGGTCCGGACTCTGTCTCTTATACACATCTCCGAGCCCACGAGACGGAGCTACATCTCGT
>URZB01000035.1 GCA_900552295.1 uncultured Collinsella sp. | reverse complement strand
GGTAGACGCCGCCCGCGATGCCGCCGTGGCGCTCGCCCGCTACACCGGCGGCGCCGTTGTGGTCTCGGGCGAAGTCGACCTGATCACCGACGGCATGACCGTGGCCAAGTCCCACGGCGGCAGCCCGCTCATGTCCAAGATCACCGGTTGCGGCTGCTCGCAAGGCGGCGTGCTGGCTGTGTACGCCTGCGCTGCCGACCCGTTTACGGCCGCCGTCTGCGGCACCGCCGTCTACAACGTTGCCGGCTCGCGTGCCGCCGCTGTCGCCGACGCCCCGGCAAGCTTTAAGGTCGCCTTTATCGACGAGCTCTACCGCGCAACCGCCCAGGACATCGCCAACAACCAGCTCGACCTCGAGGAGGCATAGGCCATGTCCGAGCCCGCAACCAATGCCGGCATGAATACGCTCGTCGCCGTGGCCATCGCCCCGTGCGGCACCGGCGATGAGCTGTCCGCCGAGGTCGCCGAGGTCGTGCGCGTCATTCGCGAGAGCGGCCTTCCCAACCGCACCACCTCGATGTTCACCGAGATCGAGGGCGACTGGGACGAGGTCATGCAGGTCGTGCGCGACGCAACCTTTGTGTTGGCGAGCAAGGGCATCCGCACCGAAGTCGTGCTCAAAGCCGATATTCGACCCGGATTTACCGACACCATGACCGGCAAGCTCGAGCGCATGGAAGCTCAGATCAAAAAGCAGGAGGAAACACGATGAGTATCCGCGACAACCTTGATATCTCGGCCTATCTGGTGCTCGGCCCCGAAAACACGCTCGGGCGCCCCGTGGGCGATGTGGTGGCCCAGGCACTCGACGCCGGCTTTACCTGCATCCAGGTGCGCTCCAAGGTGGCAAGCGCCCGCGAGATCATTGCGCTGACCGGCGACGCCGCGCAGGCAATCGCACAGGCCGGCAAGACCGGTCAGGTCGCTTTGCTGATTGACGACCGCCTGGACTGCGTACTCGCCGCGCGCGAGCAGGGCATTGCTGTCGACGGCGTGCACGTGGGTCAGAGCGACATTCCCGTCGAGGTCTGTCGCAAGCTGCTGGGGCCCAACGCCATCGTGGGCCTTTCCGCCCGTTGCGAGGAGATGCTCGAGTACGTCAAGACCGCCGACATGAGCCTAGTCGACTACCTGGGCATCGGCCCACTCCACGAGACCGAGACCAAGCGCGACTGCGGACGCGCGGCCGACGGCTCTATCATCACCAAGAGCTTTGAGGACCTGGCCGCCCTCCACGCGGCAAGCCCCGTGCCCATCGTGGTGGGCGGCGGCGTCAAGACGGCCGACCTGCCACAGCTCAAGGCCACCGGCGTCGACGGCTTTTTCGTGGTGAGCGCCGTCTGCAGCGCCGATGACCCCTACGCCGCGGCCAAGGAGCTCGTCGACACCTGGCAGCAGGCGTAAGTCTAGGCCGAGCAGCTGATTCGCAGCCTCATATCTTCAGCAATGGAAAGCGCATCCCAGTTTGAGCCTCCATTCCGGGATGCGCTTTCCGCCGAGATGGCGGCAGCAGCCTCTACCCTGCCAGATATGCCTCCAGTTCCGGCAAGGTCGCCTCCGCATCGCGGCGACCAATCTGGTAGATGCGCTCAAGTTCATCGGGCTCGCGACACAGCGACGGCACCTTCACCGATTCGCTCGGACGCACCACAAAGATCTCGCCGGCAGCCTCGCGACGTGCCAGGTCATCGAGCGTGGCATTGTAGACCTCATGCCGGTGCTCAAGCGCTGCGACAAACTCCGGATAGTGACGGAACAAGCGCCGCAGCATGGGCATCACGCTGTTGGGCTGCTTCACAAAGCCCGCCGGCTGCGTGAGTACCACGATATTGCGGTCATACCCCTGCGCAAACAGCCACGCGCTGGGAATAGAATCAGCCACGCCACCATCCAGATACTTATGCCCGTCAATAGCAACGGGACGCGTCGCCACGGGAATTGCCGACGACGCCCGAATCCACTCGATATCGCGCTCGTCGCCATACGGTAGATCGTGGTAGACGGCCTTGCCCGTCTCGATATCGGTACACACGCACGTAAATCGCATGGGGCAGGCGCGATACGCCTCCAAGTCGATGGGATCGCGCTCGATAGGCACCTCGTGATAGGCAAAATCGGCATTGAACATATCGCCGGTTCGCAGCCAGCTGGTCACGCTCGCATAGCGCTTGTCGGCGCAATAGGCCTTGTTGTAACGAATGGCACGGCCGATCTGGCGCGATTTAAAGTTGTAGCCAAACGCCGCGCCCGCCGAGACACCCACCATATGGTCGCAGGTCAAACCGCGCTCCATCCAAACGTCGAGCACGCCCGCCGTATACATACCGCGGTAGCCGCCTCCCTCGAGCACAAGCCCCACCGTGCGCGTCGTATCCGGCTGTGCCATGTGACCATCTCCGTTCCTGCGTTTTAAAACGGGACAAGTATACCCGTCAACATATATCGACTCAGTCGCATTTTCATCGAACATCGCATTGTCGCGCTACCGCTTGGCGAATAGTAGCCGCCAACAGCATGGACACCCATATATAATTGCGTGCTGTTGTTTACACTACTCAGCAGTTATCAACAGCGAACATTAGCCGGCAAAGTAACTCAACAACGCAGCAAGGCGGGGGCCTGGATACACGCAAGGCGCCGAGCAACGACGCGTGTACACTACGAGCTCGCCCGACGCCATCCGCCCCGACCTCAGAAAGCCGCTTACAACATGGACACCGCCAGCAATTACACCGAAACGCTCGAAAAGACCGTCCGTGACCTTCTCGAGCGTCAGGATGATCTGATTAGGACGGCCTTTACCGACCAGCTCACCGGACTTGGCAACCGCGGCGGCTTTGCCCGTTCCCTAGAGGAAATCTGGGAGCAGGAACTGCCCGTGACCATGGCGTTTATCGACATCGATAACCTTAAGCACTGCAACGACGTCTTTGGGCATGACGAGGGCAACCGCTATATCTTGCAGGTAAGTCTCTATCTCAAGCTGTATATGAAAGTGGACGAGGCGGCGTTTCGCATAGGCGGCGACGAGTTTGCCATCCTGTCTACGATTGCGACCGAGGACGACCTCGCCGAGCGCCTGGAACACTGCCGAACGGTCCTACTCAAAAACAACGATTCCGAGATGCCTCACTCGTTTAGCTACGGAGTGTCGCACGCCGACCCCGCCCTGGGTGAAGTCTCCAATCGCATGACACTCGATGCCGACCATCGCATGTACGACTACAAGCTACGTCATGCCATGCACCTCGATCGACGCAATATCACGCAAGTCCACGCCGACGACTTCGAAATAAGCGATCGTATTTTTGACGCCTTTTCGATGCTCAACGAGGGCCGTTATTTCTTTATCGAGAACTTGGACAAACATCGCACCCTTTGGTCACAAGGTGCCTTACGCGATCTTGGCCTTCCCTCGGAGCACATAGACAACTGTCGCGATTACTGGAAAACGCGCGTCCATCCCGACGACCTTGAGGCCTGCATCAACGACATCGACCAAGTCTACAACGGCACCAAGCACCGTCGCGTCATGCAGTATCGTGTGCGCAACGCCGTCGGCGACTACGTCCTTTGCCGTGCTCGCGGGTTTCGTATCGACGGCGACGGAAATGTCCCCTCGCTCTATGTCGGCGAGCTCGTCAACCACTCACTTGCCGAAACCGTCGACGCCGCCACAGGCCTCGGAACGCAGCGCATGCTGGCCAACGCCATCGACGCCTGCCGCCGCGATCGTTGCGAGACAGGGCTTATAGCGGTGCGCGTTCGTGGCACGACAAAGCTCAACGAGCTCTACGGGGCCGAGGCTGTCGACAACATGCTTGCCGAATACGCAGGCCGCATGCTGTCGATCACCCGCGGCAGGAGCCGGGTCTACCGTTCACGAAGCGTCCAGTTCGTCGTGCTCAGCAACGACCTAGACCACGAGGCATTCGAGCAACTGACCCGCCACCTTAAAGAGGCCGTTTTCGCTCCTGTTCGAATCGCAGGCGACACCATTACTCCCGTCTGCCTTGTCGTCCCGGCCTTTTACGAGCACTTAACCCATCAAGCGACCGCCGTTTTAGGCGAACTCGACCGTCGCCTTCGCACGGCCGGCGGGCTTGTTCCCAACGACAGCCTCCCCATACCCGAGGCGGAGCGCAAAAGCGCCATAGCCGAACGTATCGACTCGCTCACGGGCCTCTATCGACCCAGCGAGTTTATGCGGCGCGCCAACGCATTTCTCGAGGCAAGGCGCAACGGCACCTGGTGCATCGCCACGGTCGACATGGGCCACATGCGCCTGTTTAATGAATGGCACGGCCAGGCCGAGGGCGACCGCGTACTCGCCGATGTAGGCACGGTCCTCAAGGACATCGAGAATGCCGATATGGGCGTCGCAGGGTACTGGGGCCAAGATGACTTTTGTGTACTCATCCCCTTTAAGCACATCACCGTCCATCAAATCTACAACCGCGTTCGTGAGGCAGTAGTCAGGCATGATGGCGGCGTAGGTTTCTGGCCGTCCATGGGCGTTTACCCCATCGACTCCAGTGAGGAAATCACCATCGATGCGCAGGCAAAGGCCATGTTTACCAATCGGCGCGCAAAAAACGACTTTAAGGAGCGCATCGCCATTTTCTGCCCCGCGGAGTACGAACGCGAAGTCGCGTTCCACCGTACGCTGACCGAGTTCCAGTACGCGCTCTCAAACGGCCGCATCACGTACTACCTTCAGCCCCAGGTCGATATGGAAACCGGCAAGATCATTGGCGCCGAGGCACTTACACGCTGGATTGACAAGGACGGCTCTCTCATTTCGCCCGCAACGTTTATCCCCGCACTCGAGGAAAGCGGCTTTGTAGTGACGCTCGACAAGTACATTTGGCAGGGTGTCGCCATATGGCTTCGCGAGCGTCTCGATCGCGGTCTTCGCGTGGTTCCGTTCTCGCTTAATGTGTCGCGCGTGGATATCCTTGCCTGCGACGTTGCCGAACATATGGGGGCGCTCGCCGCCCAATACAACCTACCGCCCGAACTCATGCGTATCGAGATCACCGAGACGGCTTATACGGGGGAGTCCGAGGCCGTGGACAAACTGACAGCCGACCTGCACACCCGCGGCTTCTCGACCTATATGGACGATTTTGGCACCGGCCAGTCCACGCTCGCGATGCTCAAGAACGTCAACGTCGACGTCATCAAGCTCGACCGCACCTTTGTACCCACCGACCGCGATCAAGGCCGCAGCACGCAAATCATTTCATCGATGCTCGAAATGGCGCAGTCGCTTCATCTGCCCGTCGTGGTCGAAGGCGTCGAGACAAATGAGCAGGCGAACATGCTACGACAAATGGGCGCCCGCTACGCTCAGGGCTTCCTCTACTACCGCCCCGTGCCGGCGAAGGATTTTGAGGCATTGCTCGATGGCGGCAATAACAACTGATACGCTCACGCGCAAAACGCCACCGCCGAAGGGGGCATTTGTCTCCATTAGCTAACTTATATCCCCAATCCAAGCCGAATTGGGGATATGATACAAACCGTTGTTCCGCCCAAGGAGGTTATCCATCATGAACGAGTCGTACCGCATGGGCGAGCAATCGATTATTGCCTATCTTCAGCGACTTGCGAATGGCATCTCGACCGCCGAACTCGATGTTGCCGCGCTGCCTACTGAGCTACGCGCCGTTGGTGAGCAACTGCAAAAGACGCATGCCATCCTGCAACAAGAGCGCCAGCTGCTTGAGCGCAACGCCTATATCGACCCGCTCACCAACTTGGGCAACCGCAGCGGATTCGACCGTCACATCGAGCAACTCTGGCGCAAAGGCGACCCCTTCACCTGCGCCTATATTGACATCGACCATCTCAAGCATTGCAATGATAGGTTTGGCCACGCCGAAGGCAATCGCTATATTCTGAGCATCTGCCGCACGCTCTCCGAAACCATGGAGCACGATGAGATGCTGTTCCGTATCGGTGGAGACGAGTTTGTGCTCATCTCGCCCTCCGCAAACGAGATTGAACTCGAGCAGCGCTTGGAGCAGGTGCGTACCAGGCTGATCGAGGCGAGCTCAGGTGGCAAGGCGCCCATGATCGGCAGCTTTAGCTTTGGCTGCTCGCGCGTCGATCCACTTGCCGGCGACACGCGTCGCCAGATGACGATGGATGCCGATCGCAAGATGTATCGCTATAAGCTTATGCATCGTGTGCAGCAACCGAAAGACGATGACGCGCCGCAACGCCCAATCGTCGATCAGCTTCCTTGCAACGACCGGGTGTTCCAAGCGATCTCCATGAGCTCCGAGACGCGCTATCCGTTTATCCTCAATCTCGATACGGGAGAATCGCAATGGTCGGTTAACGCCGTGCGCGATTTTGACCTGCCCTCCCAGCACCCTTTTAACTCACTCGACATGTGGCTCGCCCGCGTTCATCCCGAGGACCGCGACAACGTACGTGCCGAGCTCGACATGGTGATAAACGGCACGTGGCACTTCCACTACATGCAGTATCGCGTAATGGATGCCACCGGAAAATACGTGCTTTGCGACTGCACGGGCTACCGCTTGGACGGCACCGATACCGAGCCCGGCATGTATGTGGGCATTATCATCAACCGAAGCTTGGCAGATACAACCGATTCCGTGACCGGCTTGGGCGATATTCACGCCCTGGTCAACGCCATTGGCGAAATGCGTCGCGTGGCGCGCAAGGCTGGTTTGATCGCCATCAAAATCGACGATATCGCTCAGGTCAATGCCCGCTTTGGCTTTGATGCGGGCGACCGCGTTTTGGCAGAAAGCGCCGCCTGCCTCATGGAATGCTCGCGCGGCAAGGGTCGCCTGTTCCGCTCGACGGGGCCGACGTTCGCGGCGCTTTTCGACGACTTTGATCCCGAAGAGACCGACGCGATCGCAGAAGAAATCGAGCGGTTCCTGGGTTCTCCCGTGCTCATCGGCTCGCTTGAATATCAGCCACCCATTCGTGTGGCGACACTTCATCTGGACGCTGTCGATCGACAGCCCGTTTCCATTTTGAACGAGCTCAAAGCGTTGCTCGGGAAAGCCGTGCAGGTGCCAGGTGCCAAACTGGATTAGCGCCGCGCCCGCGCTGCCTCCCCCATCGTGCGATAATCCTCTGCAGAAGTCACCAAAAGCAGAGGGAGTTTGTGATGAAGGTTCTTTTGGTCAATGGCAGCCCCAAGGCAAACGGCAACACTGCCCGCGCACTCGCCGAGGTCGCCGAGCAACTTAATGCAGAAGGCATTGATACCGAGGTGTTTCAGCTGGGCGCCAAGCCCATTCGCGACTGCATCGGCTGCGGTCAGTGCGGCAAGCTTGGCGGACGCTGCACCTTTGACGACGACGTGGTCAACGAGCTGATCGCTGCCGCCGAACAGGCCGACGGTTTTGTCTTTGGCTCGCCCGTCTACTACGCGCACCCCAGCGGCCGCATCCTTTCGGCCCTCGATCGCGCCTTCTATGCAGGCGGGCATGCCTTTGAGCACAAACCCGGCGCCGCAGTCGCCGTCGCCCGTCGCGGCGGCACGTCGACCACCTTCGATGTGCTCAATAAGTACTTCACCATCAACCAGATGCCCGTGGTTGCTTCCACGTACTGGAACAACGTGTTTGGCGCCATGCCGGGCGAGGCCGCCCAGGACGCCGAGGGCCTTGCCACCATGCGAAACATCGGCAAGAACATGGCCTGGCTCCTGCGCTGCATCGAGGCGGGACAGGCCGCCGGTATCAACGCACCCGAGGCAGATCGCGCAACGACCAACTTCATTCGATAGAGCGGCGGGGCCATGAATATTCAAATCTTCGGCACCAAGAAGTCCTTCGATACCAAGAAGGCGCAGCGTTATTTTAAGGAGCGCCGCATTAAGGTGCAGTTTATTGACCTTAAGGAAAAGGAGATGAGCAAGGGCGAGCTCACGAGCGTGATGCAGGCGGTCGGCGGCATCGACAAGCTGCTCAACCCCAAAGCCAAGGACGAGGAGACGCTCGCGCTCATCCAGCACCTTACCCCCAGTCAGCGCTTCGATAAACTGCTCGAGAACCAGCAGGTTCTAGCCGAGCCCATCGTGCGCAACGGCAAAAAGGCCGCCGTCGGTTATTGCCCCGATGTATGGGGAGCCTGGGAGTAGCTTGTGTTATTTGCCGGCGCGTGGGTATAAGAGCAGGCGTTTGGCATAAGATTCAACTGTAAGCCATGTCTAACAAAGGAGGGCACATGCCCAACAAACCCGTGAAGATCATCATGCTTACCGGATACCTCGGTGCCGGCAAGACCACGCTGCTCAACCACATCCTCGCTAACGACGGCGGCATCCGCGCCGCCGTGATCGTCAACGATATCGGCGAGATCAACGTCGACGCCAGCCTTATCGCCGACGGCGGTCTTTCCGAGACCGACGACCTCATCCCGCTCACCAACGGCTGCATCTGCTGCACGCTTTCGGACGACCTGGCCAACCAGCTGCAGGGCATCGCCGATTCGGGCAACTTCGACTACATCATCATCGAGGCATCGGGCATTTGCGAGCCCATCCCCATCGCCTACACCATCTCGAGCTTCTGCGACGAGGCCAAGGTGGGCGGCGAGCCCAAGCTCGCACTCGACAACATCGTGGCCGTGGTCGATTGCGCCCGTATGTACGACGAGTTCAACGGCGGTCGCGACCTGCTGGCAGAGGATATCGACGAGGACGACATCGAGAGCCTGCTCATCCAGCAGATCGAGTTTTGCTCCACGCTGATCCTCAACAAGACCGATACCGTGAGCCCTGAGCAGATCGCCGAGCTCAAGGCCATCGTGCGCAGCCTGCAGAAAGACGCCGTGATCGTCGAGGCCCAAAACGGCGAGGTCCCCATGGAGGAGCTGCTCGATACCGACCGCTTCGACTTTATGCGCGCCTACAACTCCGCTGCCTGGATCGAGGCCATGGAGCATCCCGAAGAGCACGACGACCCCGAGGTGCTCGAGTACGACATCGAGACCTTTGTGTACTCGCGCCGCAAGCCGTTTGACCTGCAGAAGTTCACCGATTTTGTTGAGCAGGAATGGCCCGACGAGGTCATTCGCGTCAAGGGTCCGCTGTGGCAGACCGGCGATCCGGACATGTGCTACATGTTTGAGCAGGCCGGCCACCAGATGCGCCTGATGGAGAACGGCCTGTTTGTCGACTCCGCGCCCGAGGGCGAGAAGCAGAAGATCATCGACGAGAACCCCGAGATCATGCAGATTTGGGACGACGAGACGGGCGACCGCATGACGAGCCTGTGCATCATCGGCCGTCACATGGACAAGGATGCGCTCATCGCCTCCCTTGATGCCTGCCTGACCGACTGGCACCGCGCCTAGGTTTATCCAAGCGGGCATTGTTCCGCCTACGTAACCGCCAAACCACCACGAAGGTGCCCTTCGTGGTGGTTTTTCGTTCTAAGCCAAGGAGATTCATGTTCAACATTGTGCTGTATGCGCCCGAGATTCCGGCCAATACGGGCAATATCGGCCGTACCTGCGTGGTCACCGGCGCCCATCTGCATCTGGTGGAGCCGCTGGGCTTTTCGCTCGATGACAAGACGGTGCGTCGCGCCGGTCTGGGCTACTGGCAAAACTTGGACGTGACGACCTATGCCGGCTGGGAGGATTTCCTTGCGCGCAACGGCCTCTCCCCCGCCGACGAGCGCCTGCATCTGCTAACCAAAAAGGCACGCCGCACCTATGTGCAGAGTACCTACCGCGATGGAGACTACTTGGTCTTTGGCAGCGAGAGCTCGGGCATTCCCGAGCCACTGCTTGCCGCGGCGTCCGAGCGCTGCGAGCGCATCCCGATGCTGCGCGATTGTGACTCACTCGATAACGCCGAGGCCTGGGAAGCCCACGAGGAATCGCTGGGGCATACCCAGGACAGCCACGAGGCCATCCTTCGGCAGGATATCTGCGGCAACTTCGTCGACCCGGACGACTACCGCATCAGCGCTCTCAACCTCTCCAACAGCGCCGCCATCGTCCTCTACGAGGCCCTGCGCCAAACAGGCTTTGCCGGCATGTGACAAAGGGGCAGTCCCTCTGTCACATTCGACCGCCATATAGTTAAACGTAATTAATCACTTTTAACTGAAATTAACTAAAATAAAATGAAGTTAACCCGAGACGCTAAAGGAGGGCATTGTGGAATATCTCGAGAACCCGTTTACCCCTAGCTTTGGCGAGGTTCCTGCCCATCTCGCTGGCAGACAACAGATTATTCGGGATTTGGACCGTGCCTTCTTGAGCCAGCGCAGGCGCCCAGAGTTGACCTCGATTTTCTCAGGCGCGCGTGGAACCGGTAAAACCGCTCTCATGTCGTCGCTCGCGACAAGGGCGGAATCCCACGGCTGGATTGCCGTAAAGACGACCGCGCTCCCGGGAATCTGTCTCTTATACACATCTCCGAGCCCACGAGACGGAGCTACATCTCG
>URZB01000034.1 GCA_900552295.1 uncultured Collinsella sp. | reverse complement strand
AAAACCTGCCAAAATAAACCTGTCCCTTTTTGGCAGGTTAGATGGTGAATTCGGCGAAGTTGCGGTCGCCGCCTGCGGTGCCGGCGTCGCCTGTTGCGGCTGCCGGCGCCAGCGCGTCGCCGCCGACGCTTTGCAGCAACTCGGCCACATTTGCATCGGGGTTCTGACACAGGATATCGAGCAGCTCGATAAAGTCACGAATGACCTCACGGGGCGTCAGGTGCGTATCGGCTCCCACGCGGCCAAACTCAATCTTGAGAAAGTTCACCAAGTCGTTCTCGGTAAGCGTGGGCGTCCAGCCAAAGTAGCCGGCATGGATCTGCATGAGCTTTTCGATGAGCACCAGCAGCTCCTCGTAGGTGAGCGGCTGCAGGCGGATGATAGGCGCGAGCATGTCTTTGAGATCATCTTGCGCAAAGCGACCCTGAGCGAGTCGGCTGCGCAGAGCTTCGTAGGAGAACACGCCGCGGCGGCGGTCTTCGATGGAGGTTGGCGTGCCGCCCATGATCATGCCCAGGTACTGCGCCTTGCCCTGGAGCGTGTCGTTGTACATAGTCAGGATCTTCTCGTAGTTGTATTGGCGCGTGATCGCGTTGGGAATCTTGTACAGATTCACGAGTTCGTCGATGAGCACCAGCATGCCCTTGTATCCGCTGCAGACCAAAAAGCGTGCAATGAGCTTAACGTAGTCGTACCAGTCGTCATCGCTGATGATGGTCGAGGAGCCCAGCTCAGCGCGTGCCTCGCTCTTGGTGCGGTACTCGCCGCGAATCCATTTGGTCACGCGGCTCATGGCCTCTTCGTCGCCCTCGGATACGGCCGTGCGATAGCGGCGGAGCATGCGGGTGAGGTCAAAGCCGTGGACCATCTCCTCGAGCGGGGCCAGTTGGGTATTGACGACCGACTCGTCGACGTCGGCACACGAGGCGACCCAGCGATCCAGAATAAGGTTGAGCGCACCGCCCTCGGGGCGCGTCTTGGTCGATATATTGCGGATGAGCTCGCGGTAGGTGGCAAGGCCCTGTCCTTGACCGCCCTGCAGGCGGCGCTCGGGCGACAAGTCGGCATCAGCGACGACGAATCCCTCGCCCATGGCGTGCGTGCGGATGGTCTGGAGCAAAAAGCTCTTGCCGGCGCCGTAACGACCGACTAAGAAGCGGAAGCTCGCGCCGCCATCGGCGATGAGACTCAAATCGGTGAGCAGGGCGCGAATCTCGACCTCGCGACCCACGGTGATATAGGGAAGGCCGATGCGCGGGACCACGCCGCCCTTGAGCGAGTTAAGGATAACGGCGGCGACGCGTTTGGGTACACGGGGCGCTGCGGATGCGGTATCACTCATGGTCTAGGTATCCTCTCACGTCTGCTTCGTAGTCCTCGATAATCTGCGGCCCTGCCGCGCTAAATTCAATTACGGTGTCGCCCACCAGGTCAAAGAGCGCCTCGTTGATGCTGTCGACGAGCATGTCCTCGCTCTGCCCCGATTGCACTACCGCCGATTCCGCCTGTACTGCGTTGTGCTCGAGCAGCGCGCGGAGATAGGCGTCTGCGGCAGGCGTGAGTTCGTTCGTGGCGTCAGCGGGCGCAACAGCTGCGAACGCGGGCGTCGGCGCGAGAAGCGGTGCCACGACACCAAACTGTTCGGTGGATATGGTTGGCTCGTCGGTCTCGTCCTGCCGAATGGGTGCCGCGACCGCCTCGACAATCGCGTCGGCTACGGGCTCGGCTTCCGGTTGCCCTGAGTCCGCTGCCTCGGCTTCCACAGGTGCGCCGTCCTCGCGCTCTTCGTCGATTAAAAGTGCTTCGCGCGTTTGCGCAGCGGCGCTCCGAATGTGCCCCAGCTGACTCAGATCGATATCGATCTTGACGGGCTGGTGTGCGGCGTCCCACGAAAGCCATGCCATGATCTCGTCATCGATAATCTTGGCCAGATATTTGGGGACCTTTTCTTCCTTAAGGGGATGGGCGGGGTCCAGCGCCAGGCGCAGGCGTTGGTCGCAGGCGCGCATCATTTCACCGAGCTTGCTGCTCTTTTGCCTACTACCATGGATACGCATACATTCCCAAAAGCCGTTTTGGCAACGGTAGATGTGGATGGGATCCAGGCGGTATTCGCAGTCCTCGTGGCGCTCGGGCGCAAAGAATACGGCCGAGGCAAACATGGTGTAGGGCATGGCCGTCTCCTCCCCAAACAAGCTCGCTACGATGCCGGTCTTTCGGTGCGTGTCATAGTAGCGCGCCATGCGGACATACACGGCGCATGCCACGTGGCGCAGATCGCGGTGGTGGCTGCGGTCGAGCCGCGAGTTACTTAGGTTGTACGTGGAGAGGGCGTTGATGGCGGCCATGAGTCGCTCCTCGCGCACCTCATCGGGCGGAAGGGGGAGCGTGGGCTCGGAGGTTTTGCGACGTTTGGGGGTCTGGTCGGACGGTGCCGGTGCCGGTACAAGGTCTCGTGCCGCGCGCCGCAGCTCGATAAGGGCGTTATCGAACATGACGGTTTTAGAGTCGCGGAGCAGCTTGGGGTCGAGCCCATGGAATACGGCGTAATCCTGCAACCACACGCGTGCAAACCGATCAATGCCGGGCTCGAAGGCGCGATAGACATCCCAAAAGGCCTTGATTTTGTTAAAACCGTCGAGCGGGTCATCTACGCCAATGCCGCAAATCAGCTCATAGAGATACAGAAAGGCAAAGGACGTAGACGTTTCCTCGACGGTTCCGCGGCGCACTTGGGCACGCCAGGTAAAGTAGCCGCGCAGCTGCCGGTCGCTCATGGCGTTGTAGGTGGGAAAGTACGACTTAAAGGTGCCGTTGTAGGGACAGTCGTCCTCAAAGTCGGCCATCAGCAGGCCCTGGCGGTAAAAAAGCTCGGCTTCCGAAAGCCAGCGGCCCGCACCGCCCTTGGGGTCATCCTGCCAGCGCGATATCTCGCGCATTTTACGGTACTGGTCGGGGAGGAAATTCTGCATCTGTCGGCCGGTTTTGAGAATCGGCTCGTCTGCGTAGACTTCATGTGAGAAGCGGGCAGACTGATGGGTCCGGGCCTCGGCCATAATGCGCTCGATGAGCATCTTGATGTCCTGGTCGGCCACCGCTCCTCCTCTCGAACGCAGCTACGGTGACCTCATATCATAGCACAGCATCAAACAGGTGTTCGAGATACCGCTGCGTTGATAGATTTAGAACAGGAGGGCGTAGATGACGGCGATGACGACGGAGGGGAGCATATTGGCCGTGCGGAAGGTCTGAGGACGGATGAGGTTGACGCCGACGCAGAAGATGAGCATGGAGCCTACGAGCGAAAGGCTGTTGAGGGCTGCTGTGGTCATGATGGGGGAGAGCGCGCCGGCAAACAACGTGATCGTCCCCTGGAACACGGCTACGGGCAGGGCCGAGAAGATGCAGCCGCGTCCGAGCGACGCCGTCATGGTGCAGACGATGATGCAGTCCAGTGCGCCCTTGAGGGCAAGCGTTGACCAGTCGCCGAGCAGGCCGTCCTGGATCGATCCCACAATTGCCATGGCGCCGATACACACGGTGAGTGAAGTCGAGACAAAAGCGTTGGTGAACTCGTTATCGCCCTCACTGCCGGTCTTGCGCTTGAGCCATTCGCCAAGGTTCTCGATGGCGGCTTCCAAGTTGACGGCCTCGCCGATGAGCGAACCGAGCGCAAATGAGACGATGAGCATGGTGGTGCCGGTGGTCGCTAGCGCCTTCCCATCGATAAGGAGCATCTTTTGCATGGTGCCGCCAAGGCCGATAAACAGGACGCACAGCCCCGATGCTTTCATGAGTGTGTCTTGGATGCGCGGTGTGATGAAGCGGCCGCCCGCTAATCCCAAAAGACCGCCCGCAACTAAAAGCACAACGTTGATGATTGTTCCCAAGCCCGGCATGAGCCCTCCTGTATTGATGCCAACGTGGCAATCGTAGCAGAACGAAATGCGAGGCACATCGCGACTCATCTAATACGTTATATAAGTGGTGTTAGGAATGATGTGCAGCATTTAAGCCTCAGGTGGTTGTCGGGACATAGGGATAGTATTCAAAGCGCAGTGTCATAAGCCGCTGCGGGGATTCAATAGCCGCGGCGATGATATTGGCATCGCGGGCACGATCAAACCCTTCGAGTTCGATCTGATACGAGACGTCTTGCATAATGTCCAGACGTCGCCAGGCTAGGAGTGTGTCACCATCGAATTCCAAGGTCTTGCCTCCGTCTGGAGCAACGGCGTATAGACGCAGCTTGGCGGTGGTTGCAGGGTCGACAACCGTGACCTTTTTAATTTCGTTTCGAGTATTCTTGGCGCCCAACAAGGTGAGCAGTGTTGGGGCCACGACCTCGCCCGATGGCAAAAAGACGACTTCGATGGATTCGGGAAATGCGATGATAGCCGACTTGCGGACGGGCTGATTGGCGGCGGCAACTTCGATGTTCGCAGCGTCGATGACCTCTGTGTGGTCGAGTGCGGCAAGCACGCAACAGTTACCTTCATCGATCTCTTGAGGATCAGCAAGCCCCAGACTGTCCGCGAGCTCGGGATCGTTTGGATCGGCAGCGGGCTCATTCGGTGCTTCGAAAGAAGCTGGGGCGCTGTTTGTCGGCGACGGCGTGTCGCCCGCACCTGCTTCTTTATCCGCGCTCTCTTCTTGTATGGTTGCGTTGATGGGTTCGTCGTTTGAGGGGAGCGTCTTGGCGTCAAGCGCGGAGGGGAGAATTCCGATGGCTCCGGATCCGTTCCACTCCATTTCGAGAAGCGCCGGGTCGGCAAGAATGCGTTGCCTGCTTTGCGCGTGGGCATCGATTTCAATAGGGCCTGCCTCTATCCCTCGTGTAAGACTGAGTGATCCGGCTGGCTTCTCGAAATGAGCGTTTGTGTCTTTGGCGCTGACGGCGTAGAACAGCAGGGACGCTTCTCCCGCCGCGATGGCATCGGTGCCGGCTTTGGTCAGTCGCAACGATGCCGTGAATGAGAGGGTGGGCTGCGCATCGTCTGCATTCGCGGCGGCGCAGCCCAGACATATACCGCCTCCTTTCTCGAAAAACGTACCGTCGAAGGCGACCTTCGCTCCGTTCGCCGAGTCATCGACCGAAGCGATGTCGATGCGCAGCTCTAAATTGCATGGATCGCCATCCGCATCGAGCACAACCGAGCGCCACATGCAGACGGCGCACCCCGCCTGGGAGCCGTTTGCCTTGTTCGAACGATTGATATCCACGACTATCGAGCCGTCCGTATTACGACGAAGGCATCCCGAGGTTGAGATTGCGGCTTGTGCGATCGAAAAACGCTTACACGCAATGGCACTCGACGGATTTGGTGCGGAGCTTAGGGCTGCTGGTAAGGAGTCTGCCATGACGGGAGTCGCCCAAGCGGCGACGGGCGTTCCGGTTGCGAGCGCGCCGCAGAGTGCGACGACGGGCAAAAGGTTCTTTGATGCCATGGGGTCTCCTTAGCTAATTTAGTGCGGCCTGTCCGTGTTTTGTTTCTGGCTGCGTTTGATGTGCAGACCGAGGCCGGCGGTCCCCGCGCCTGCTGCTGCGGCGCCTGCTGCCAAGAGCCATCGTCTGTCGCCTGTCTGCGCCAACGGTTCCTCGCGGTCGCCGCGGTCGAGCTCCGAGAGGTCGACCGTCACTTGCGTGGCGGCCTGCGCCTGTTCTTGCTGGGCAAAGGCCATGGCTGGCCCAAACGCTAGGATGCTGACGGCGGCGGCCAGGGCGACAGCCTTATGCCGTGTGCGCACCGGGCTCGACCGTCCAGGTGATCGTTGCAACCTGATCGCCTTCGCCGGTTACGCGGAAGATGTCGCGCGTGACGCGGGCGACGTTTCCGCTTGTCTTGAGCTTAATTTTGTCCTTGCCGCCGGCAATGCCCTGGTAGCCCATGTCGAAGGCTGCATTCTTGGAAAGATCGAGGCCCGTCCCCTGCGTTGCGGCGCTGGCGTTCTGGAGTGCGCCGTCGGGGCCGACCTTAAAGTCGATGGAGTTCTGTGCGGTTCCGGCTTTGGCGTCGGCAGCAATGGTCCAGGTGTTCATGGCGTCGATCTTCATGTTGGTGACATGGATGCCGTAGGCCGAATGATTGTCGATGGTGGTCGCGTCTTCTGAGGGGCCCTGAAGCGTGCCGTCGGCCTTGGCGACGAAGGGAATAACCGTCGGAACTTTGAACTCAACGTTGTCGATCTCGGTCCTGACCATTACTTTCGTGGTTCCAACGCGCCCGGCTGCCATAGCTGGCGTCGGGGCGGCGCCCATTGCGAGCGCGAGCGCGAGCCCTGCGCCCACGACGAGCGCTCTGGCTCCGTTCATGTTCCTGGTGATGTCCATGGTCGTTCCTTTCTATTCGCCGCGGGCCGTCCCCGCGATGATTGGACGAATGCTGGTGAATTGCGTGCGGTGCCGCGTCGGCCGGAAAAGCTAGTTCTCGGCTTGCTCAACCCGCACCTTGACACGTGTCGGATTGCCGTGGCTGTCGAGGGTCTTGGCATCGAGTGCCTGGATCTCGATGTACGCCTCGCCTTCTTTGATGTCGCCGGCGGGGCACGTTTCGATTGTCTTGCCGGTCTCGACCACACCGGATTCGTACATGGTCTCGTCGTTTTGGATGACGCGGAATCGCTGGGGAAATTTATTGTCTTGGACGTTTTGCACGTTGACGCGCAGCTTGCCGTCCTCCTGCAGCTGAGCGACCGGTGCGACCGAAATCGTCATCATGTTGTCGCGGACGATGGCGTCGAGCTCATCTTGGATTTCCTGACGCGTTTTGCCCTCGGCCGTCGTAACCGAAGCGCCCGCCTCGGGTACGGGCTGCGACTGCCAAGCGTATAGTCCTACGGCGACAAGGGCACAGACGATGGCCAAACAGGCAAGGATGAGCTTCTTGCGACGACCCAGGCCTGCAAAGTGGGGTGGCTTCTTCGCGCTCATGCGGCATCCTTGGCGGTATAGATGCGCGCAAAGGTGGACGGGTTCGCTCCAAAGAGCATGTGAAGCATCAGGCGGCGTGAGTAGACAAGCTCGTCGAAGTCGGGAGGGAGCTCGATGTCGTGGATATGCGCGATGCGGTGGGCGAGCGCCGAGAACGACTCGGGGTCGCAGATCACATCGGTGGTAACGTGGTAGACCGTCGTATCGGGGAATGCCTCTTCGTCGAAAGGCAGGAGATGGGGATCGTCGTCGACTTCGATGGCGATGCCGTACTGGGGCCAGTAATATGCCATGGGAACCTCCCTGCTTCTGGGGCCAAAACTTCTGTCGGTTTTGGCTGTCGATGCCGACGGTATCAGCCACTACTTGACCAATTGCTGACCAAATGCTTGACGGATTGGTGTCTCCGCAGGTAAAAGGCGGCAAAAAATACTCCAACTTTTTTCAAGCGACAATCGCGCGGTCGGCGACGGCGGGGCCATATGTGTCAAAAGCATCGTCTGCCGAGGAAATCAAGCCGCTCGCCGAATTGCACGAACGTAAAAATCGCCAATTATGGAGACGGTCTCGAACACGTCGACGAAACGATGCGGTAACATCTCCCTGCAAATACTGTAGTTAGCTAAAGGGGGAGTTCGCGTGTCTGCAACCATCAAACCCTTCACCGACGAGTTCGAAGAGTATGGTCGCGACGAGTCTCGCGCATCGGGCGAGGCCTCGAGCATCTCGTTTCCGACAACGGAAGACGAGGTCCGTGCCATTTTGGAAAAGCTCCATGCCGAGCGTGTCCCGGTAACGGTTCAGGGCGCCCGAACCGGCCTTGCCGCCGGTGCCGTGCCCCACGGCGGGCATATCCTCAATACTTCCCGTATGAATCGCTACTTGGGCCTTCGCCGCGATGAACAAGGCCAATTTCTGCTGCGCGTGGAGCCGGGCGTTGTGCTCTCGGAGCTGCGCAAGCAGCTGAGTAAGAAGGTGCTGCCGACTGCTGGTTGGGACCATGCATCGCTTGAGGTCTACGAGGAATTCCAAGAGGCCCCCGAGCAGTTCTTTCCCACCGATCCCACCGAGACGTCTGCCTGTCTGGGCGGCATGGCGGCATGTAACGCCTCCGGCGCCCGCAGCTACGCCTACGGCCCCATGCGCCCACATATCACGGGACTCCACGTCGCGCTGGCTGATGGCGATTTGCTTGAGCTTCAGCGCGGCGAGGCTTTTGCCCAGGGCCGCCACCTGTCGCTCGTGACGGCAGCGGGCCGTACGCTCGAGCTCGATCTTCCCGGATATACCATGCCCAAGACAAAAAATGCCTCAGGTTATTTCGTTGCGGACGAAATGGACGCCATCGACCTCTTTATCGGTGCTTGCGGCACGCTCGGCGTTATCACCGAGCTCGAGATCGCCCTGCAGGCGGCGCCTGCGGTCGTTTGGGGTGTGAGCTGCTTTTTCGATAGCGAAGACAAGGCCGTGTCCTTTACCGATTCCGTGCGTCCCGTCCTGTCCCATGCGGCTGCCATCGAGTACTTCGACGCTGGCGCCCTGGATATTCTACGTCGCCAGCGCGAGCAGTCGACGGCGTTTGCCTCGCTGCCGGCGCTCGACAAAGAGGCCAAGGTCTGTGTCTACGTGGAGCTCGACTGCGACGACGAAGCCCAGGCGACTGAGGAGCTGTACCACCTGGGATGGGTTTTGGAGCTTGCGGGCGGCCACGACGACGCGACCTGGGTTGCGCGCACCGAGGTCGATCGCGAGTGTCAGCGATTCTTCCGCCATGCGGTGCCCGAGAGCGTCAACATGCTCATCGACGAGCGTCGCCGCACGGATCCTACCATCACCAAACTGGGGTCGGACATGTCGGTGCCCAACGCACGCTTGGCCGATGTCATCGCCCTTTATCGCCGTACGTTGTCCGAAAGTGGGCTTGAATCTGCCGCCTGGGGGCACATCGGTAACAACCATCTGCATGTGAACATTCTGCCGCGCGATGCGCAGGATTACCGCCGCGGCGGAGAACTCTTTGCCCAGTGGGCTTCCGAGGTCACGGCCATGGGCGGTGCCGTTTCTGCCGAGCATGGCGTCGGTAAGATCAAGGCGGGCTTTTTGGAGACGATGTACGGTCACGAGGCTATGGTCGAGTCGGCGCGGCTCAAGCTCCAGCTCGATCCCGACGGGCAGCTGGGTCGCGGCAACCTGTTTTCGGAGAAGCTCTTGGATGAGCTCGTCCAGAAAGGGGGCGCGTGAAGATGAGCGATTTCCATATGGTGGTGTGCGTCAAGGCCGTGCCGGGCAGCACCGAGGTCAAGATGGACCCCAAGACCAATACCATCGTGCGCGATGGCAAGCAGGCGGTCATTAATCCCTTTGATGCGAGCGCTTTGGAATGCGCGCTGGCGCTGAAAGACGACTTTATCGGCTTTGGCATGGACGTGCGCGTAACGGTGGTGTCGATGGGCATCCACGCGACCGAGTCGCTGCTGCGCGACTGCATCGCTCGAGGTGCCGACGACGCGCTGCTGCTGACCGATCGCGCCTTTGCAGGTGCCGATACCCTAGCCACCACCTATGCCCTCAAATGCGGCATCGAGGCTCTCGACGAGGACTTCGACCTGCTCATCTGCGGCAAGATGGCAGTGGACGGCGATACGGCCCAGATCGGCCCCGAGCTGGCCGGTGCTTTTGAGATTCCCTGTGTGACCGACGTGAGCTGCGTGCAGAGCGCGGGCTTTACGACCTGTGGTTCACTGGCGCTTGTTCACGGCTGCGATGCCGGCGAGGAGACGGTCTATCTTGAGATGCCGTGTGCGATGACGACCGCCAAGGAGATTGGCCAGCTGCGTATGCCGAGTATTGCCGGTATCCGCGCATCCGAGGATGCGGACGTGCGCGTGGTCAGCGCTGCCGACGTGAACGCCGACCCCTCGCGTTGCGGCCTTACCGGATCGCCGACGCAGGTCGTGCGCTCATTTGTGCCCGACCGCGACCAAACGTGCGAGGCCATCGAGGGCACGCCGGTCGAGCAGGCGGCAAAGATTGCCAAGATTATCGAGGGGATGGCATAGATGAGCGGACTGATAATCGATAGCGAGGCGTGCGTTGGCTGTGGCCGCTGCGTTCGCGCCTGTGCCTCGGGTGGCATTGTGATGGAGGGCGAGCGCCCCAACCGCTGCGCCCATGTGACCGACGGCTGTATCTTGTGCGGCGGGTGCGTCGACGCCTGCCCCGTCAATGCCATTTCGATCGAGCGCGACGAGGCCGCCGGCGCGGTTGACCTCGATGCGTATCGAGACATATGGGTATTCGTTCAGACCGACGATCACGATGTCGTGGCTCCGGTGGCCTACGAGCTCATGGGTAAGGGGCGCGAGCTTGCCGATGCTCGCGGTTGCCGTCTGGTGGCATTGGCCGGCATGGGCCCCGAGGGCTCGCTTGAGGACCTGGAGCATCTGGTCTGCGCCGGTGCCGACGAGGTCGTGGTCTGCCGCGACGAGCGACTGCGCCAAAACGATGCGGAGATCTATGCTCGTCTCATCTGCGATTTGGTGGCCGAGCACAGACCCGAGGCCATTCTGTACGGCGCAACCGCCTTTGGTCGTGAGCTGGCGCCCGGTGTGGCCGTA
>URZB01000033.1 GCA_900552295.1 uncultured Collinsella sp. | reverse complement strand
CCGTCTCGTGGGCTCGGAGATGTGTATAAGAGACAGCATAGGAGACACGCACGGCGGCGTCCTCGAGCGTATAGCGGGCGACAAGTTTAAACGGATACGGATAATCGCTCAGCAGCGCGGCGTTATCCTCGGATGCCAGGCACATAGCCAGCTCGTTTGCGCTTTGGCTCAACAGCTTCCACTCCTGCTTGCGCGCAAAGCCGTGGCGGGCGAGCTTCACATGATGTCCGGCAAACGTCATGGCGCTGTTATCGCGCAAACCTCCGCAAATCGGGAAGCAAATCGGTGCCTGGCCGGACCACACGGCGGGATCGCCCTGCCACAAGTACTCGCGACCTCCAGCCTCAATCGAGGTAAACGAGCCGCCGGCCGTGGAGACCTTGATAGAAATCGAATCGTTGGAGAGAGCGTATTCCATTGTCCATCCTTTCGAACAACTGCTTTTTTGCTCGCAAGAACCCGTCTCGGCCCTGACCAAAGGACAAACCCGCACGTTCATCGATGCGTCCGGTTTCCCAGCCATGCAACGGGGTACCATACAGACATTGATGCAATTACAGCTGAAAGGCCTTCTTATGCGAACCATCATCCTTTATGCCTCACGCCACCACGGCAATACGAAAAAGCTCGTGGACGCCATCGTCGAGGCGCACCCTGAAATCGATACCCTCGACGTGAGGTCACTCGGTAAAAACGAGTACCCCGACCTGCACGAATATCATCTGATCGGCGTCGCCACGGGCATCTATTACTCCGAGATCGACAAAGATATGGCGCGCGTGCTCACGAACGTACTGCAGCCGCAGGACAAGGTGTTTGGCCTTATGACCTACGGTGGCAAAAACAAGTGGTACGGCAAGGATATCGATGGCATCTGCCGCATGAGACAGGCCATCTTTATGGGTGTCTACGGCTGCCCCGGCTTTGATACGTGGGGGCCGTTCAAGCTCGCCGGCGGCGTCCAGAAGGGGCACCCAACTGCCGAAGAGATTAAGGGAGCCGTCGACTTCTTCGACAAAATCGAAGACGAGTACGGCGACATCATCGTCGAAGAGTATGCCAAGCGTGAGAAGCGCCTAGCATACGAGAAGGAGCATCCTGCAGGAGGTCTGGTGGCCGGCGTTAAGCGCACGGCAAAGAAGATCGCCAACAAACTGTAACTGTGAAGGTGCTTTTGAGCGTTTAACCCATACGGCGGGTCCGAGCAGATTCGGGCCCGCCGTCTTTTTCTATCGTTACTCGGTAAAGGCGTTGCCGACGCTCTGGCCGCCAACATACGTCTCGACGAGGGTGAGATCATGGTCGAACACGACAAAGTCGGCGTCGCGACCCGGCATGATGCTGCCGCACTTACCCTCGATGTGCGCGGAGCGTGCCGGCACCTCGGTTGCCATGCGAATGGCGATATCGGCGCTGGCGATGCCCCAGTCGACGATGTTCTTGACGCCCTGGGCAAGCGTGAGCACCGAGCCGGCAATGCTCTTGCCGTCGGCGAGCCAGCACAGGTTGTCCTTCATGATGACGTCCATGCCGCCGCTGGTATAGCTGCCCTCGGGCATGCCGCCGCAGCCAAGGCAGTCGGTGATGAGCACCGTGTGCTGCCAGCCCTTTGCCTGCAGCAGCGCCTTGATGGCGGCAGGGTTTACGTGCTTGCCGTCACAGATGATCTCGGCGTAGGTCTCGGGCGTGGACATGGCAGCGCCCACGACACCGGGCTCACGGTGATGCAGCCCGCGCTGGCCGTTATAGGTATGCGTAAAGCAGCTGGCACCGGCGTTGATGGCGGCGATGCACTCATCGTAGGTGGCGTCGGAGTGACCGATGCTGGTCACCACACCCTTGGCGTTCAGAGCAGCCGCATAAGCAGCGGCACCGTCGCGCTCGGCCGCCATGGCGCTCTTAACGATGCGACCACCCGCAGCCTCCTGCCACTGATCGAAGACCTCCTCGGAGGGATCGATAAGATAAGCGGGGTTCTGCGCGCCCACGTGCTTCATGGTAAAGAAGGGGCCCTCCAGGTAGATGCCCTGAATGCGAGCACCGCAGAAGTCGGGGCCGCGACCCTCGTCAGCCTGGGCGATGGCGGCGCAGGCATCCTTGATCTGCTCGACGCCATCGGTGAACGTCGTGGGCAGCCAGCTGGTGGTACCGCGACGGGCGAGCTCGGTCGAGCTGATATCAATGCCCTCGGGATCGTTATCGGTAGTCGAGTGGTTGTAGAAACCATGGATGTGAGTATCGACCATACCCGGTGCGATCCACGATCCCGTGTAGTCCTTAATCTCGCAAGAGGGCTCGTCGGCCTGCCAGGCGCCAAAAACGCCATCCTCGACCATAAGATAGCCGCCCAGTTGCGGGCCTGCCGGCAAGAAGAACTTGTCAGCCTTAATTGCGTACGTGCTCATATGCACTCCTTGCTTCTAAAGCAGTTGACTGTGGTAATGCTTATACCCGGTCCATGTAAAAACAAAAAGCGCCCGCCCGCCGTTATGAGCGGACGGGCGCCCTTACAGGGGGACGCGATTAAGCGGTGAAGGGGTGAATCGTCACGCCCTTAACCACGCGGTTGACCGTGCCGGTGGGGCTCGGCGTATCGGGCGTGTTGCCCACGCGCACGGAGTTGAGCAGGCTGATAGCCTGGGCAAACATCACGAACGGCAGGGCAAGGTAGCCCTCGGGAAGCGCCTCGTAGCCCTTAAAGGTGAAGGACTCGCCCTCGTAGACGGTAGCGCCATCCTGCTGAACGGCAACGGTGTGCTGAGCGATCTTGTCGCCACCGATCTCGTTGAGGATGTCGATGTCGTACTGACGGGTGTAGGCGTCGTTGTTGACGAACACGAAAACGAGCGTCTTATCGTCGACGAAGGACTTAGGTCCGTGACGATAGCCCATGGAGGTGTCGTAGGAAGTAGCAACCAGACCGTGAGCGAGCTCGAGGATCTTGAGCTGGCTCTCCTGGGCAAGGCCACCGAAGGAGCCAGAACCCAAGTAGGTCACGCGGTTGAAGTCGCCAGCCAGGTAATCGGCGACCTCGGACTCGCGAGCGATAACCTCCTCGCCCATCTTGGCGATGGTCTCGACCCACTCGGCCTTCTGCTCGTCAGAGGCAGTGTCGAAAATGAGGGTGGAGAGCAGGGTCATGCAGGTGTAGGAACCGGTCATGGCGAAGCCCTTGTCGTTGGCGCGCGGGATGAGCAGCGTCAGCGCATTGGGATCATCGGCGGACTCGACGGCGAGCTTGCCCTCGGGAGCGCAGGTGATGTTGAGGAACTTGACGTTGTGGACGAGCTCCTTGGCAACGGCAACGGCGGCAAGGCTCTCGGGGCTATTGCCAGAGCGGGCAAAGGAAACCACGAGCGTGGGATCCTCGGCGCGCAGGAAGTCGCGCGGGGCGCTCACGATGTCGGTCGTGGCGATGGGCTTAAAGTCGTAGAGATCAGTGTTGCCGGCGTGACGCAGGTACGGGGCGCAGGTATCGCCAACGTAGTCGGACGTACCGGCACCGGTGAAGACAACGGACAGACGACCCTCGCCCATAGCGCGAGCCTCGGCCAGGAAGGCCTCGATGGCCTCCTTGTTCTCGCGATAGATGTTGAGCGTATCACGCCAAAGCTCGGGCTGCTGAGCAATCTCGGCCGTGGTGATCTGGGCGCCGAGCTCGGTGAGCTCCTCGACACTCTTCTCGAACATTTCTAATACCTCTCTCTAGAAGTAATCCTCTGACGTGCAATTATACACTTCGGTTGGTTATCTGGTAGTAACCAGTTAAATGCAAAGAATCACCATATGGAAATGATGCGAACACTAGTCGCTACGCTGGTGGTAAACCTTGTATTTAAACTGATCGGCACGAGCAACCGAGAGTGTGTACTCCACAACCTCGTTTGACTCGTTATACGTAGTCCTGACCAAATCGAGCACAGGCGAGCCCTCGACAATTCCCAAAAGGTGGGCATCGGTGGGACGGGCTATGCTCGCATAGAACTCCTCTTCGGCCACGCGTATCTTTTGCTGAAAGTCTTGCTCGATCACATCGTAAAGCGGCTTACGCTCCAGCAGCGGTCGCTTTAGGGACAGAAATTGACGAACCGGTAGATAGCTGCGTTCGACCATCATGGGCATGTTGTCGGCAGAACGAAGGCGCTTGAGCTTAAAAATGCGATCGCCGATACGCAATCCCATATGCTCGGCCAGATTCTTATCGGCCTCCATCTCGCAAAACTCGAGAATCGTGGTCTCGGGGTCGCGCCCCATCGCGCGCATCTGCTCGGTAAAGCTGTAGGACTGCATAAGATTGGTTGCCTTTGCCGAACGGTCGGTCACAAAGGTACCGCGACCGTGCTGCCGAACCACCAGTCCTAAACGCTCCAGTTCCTGCAGAGCCAGGCGTACCGTAGTGCGCGAGAGACCATAGCGCTCCGAAAGTTCGCGCTCGGAAGGAATCATGTCACCGGCGCGATATTCATGGTCAATCTTTTCGGTCAGAATATCGACCAGCTGATCGTACAGCGGTTGCTTACGCGCTCCGATCGCCATCCTATCCTCCCTTTTGCTCGAATTCGGCTAACTACCTAGGGTGTTATGCATTATCTGTCTGCCACACCCGAATCATTAAGAAAACAAAAGCCGCGCGCTCTTTCGAGCACGCGGCTTTTAACATACACATGGCTTAAGGGGTCGGGGTGTGAGCCGCGTAGGGACACACCCCTCAAGCTAGAGCCTTACCAGATGCTCGGCCAGAGACCAAGCGGGCCAGCGCCCAGGATGCCAAGGACGAAGAGCAGGAGAATGCCCTTGGTCGGGGTCCAGCTGTGCTTAGCGAACATGTAGTAAAGCAGCAGCGTAAGCATAAGCGGGACGAGCTTCGGGACGATGGTGTTGAGGGTGTCGGCAACAGAGAAGTTGACCGGATCCTCGGTAACGGTGCCGTAGGTCACGGACTCCATGCCGTTACCCAGATCGGTGACGCCGCACTCGACAGCGTTGCCGTCGGCATCGGAAGCGGTAAGGGCGTTGCCGTCCTTATCGGTCATGGCGATGGTACCGGCCTCAGCGGTCTCGGTATCGATGCCCTCCATACCGGTGAAGTTCTCGGCCTCCTTCTCGGAGACGATCACGGTAGTAGCGGAGAGACCACGGGTGGTGCCGTTGGGGATCTGGAGGTTGATCTGGGTGCCACCCATGGTGACGACCAGGCAACCGACGACGAAGACGCCCATGATGGAAGCGGCACGCGTGAAGGCCTGCATGTTGGCGGTCAGAGCGTCAATAGCGCTGGTGCCAAGCTTGTAGGACCAGTTCATGAGCCAGAAGCGCAGAGCGAACTGGACGACGTTGAAGATCACCAGGAAGATGATCGGTGCAGCGGCGTTGCCGTTGATGGCCATGTTGGAGGTGATGCCGGCCGTGATAGGCACGAGCGTCAGCCAGAACAGGGCGTCACCGATACCACCGAGCGGGCCCATTGCGGCGACGCGGACGGCGCGGATCGTGGGGATGTCAACCTTGTTCTGCTCGAGCGAAAGCACGATGCCCATAACAAAGGTGACAAGGAACGGGTGGGTGTTGAAGAACTCCAGGTTGTGGCTCATGGAAGCCGCGAGGTCGTTCTTGTTGGTGTGGATCTTCTCCAGACCGGGGATGATGGAGTAAAGCCAGCCAGCGGCCTGCATGCGCTCGTAGTTGAACGATGCCTGCAGGAAGCAGGAGCGCCAAGCCATCTTGTTGAGGGTCTTCTGGTCGAGCTGCGGAGCAGGAGTGAGATCCTCGTAGTGCTCCGGGATCACATACTCATTAGATGCCATCTTCGAAGTCACCTCCGTCAGAAACAGCTGCACCCTTCAGCTCGGTCTGCTGCTGGAAGTCCCAGAAAGCGATGCCGAAGCCGATGAGAGCGAGGATGAGCAGAGCAGGGGTTGCCAGCGAATCGTTGGCAACGGTGATGAGCGCGAGGCCAAAGCCCATGAGGAAGAAGCCCCACATATCGCGGTTCATCATAACCTTGAGCAGGACGGCGAAGCCGACGAAGCGCATCATGCCGCCTGCAGCGGAGAGACCGGTCTGCAGCCAAGTCGGGATGGCAGAAGCGATGGTCTGACCGATGGTAGCGCCAGCGATGAAGAACAGGGTGACGACGACAGCGAAGATCAGGCCGAGCAGAGCCATGGCGAAGTAGTTCAGGCGCTCGATGCCCTTGGTGTCCGCGTTGTGAGCCATGTTATCGGCCGTGGACATAAGCGGGGACATAAGCGTGAAGACCAGGGTAACGCCAAGCTGGCCAAGCAGAGCGAACGGAATGGCGAGGCCGACTGCCGCGTTGGGCTCGAGGCCCGTGGCGATAGCGAGAATGGCTGCCATGATGCCGCCGATGACGGCGTTAGGCGGCTGAGCGCCTCCGATCGGCATGTTGCCGATCGTCATGAGCTGATAGGTACCACCCACGAGAAGACCGGTGTTGAGGTCGCCAAGGATAAGACCGATGACGGCGCCGGTGACGATGGGCTGATAGAGAGACTCGAGGAAGTCAAACTGGTCGATTGCCGCGATGAACGTGACGACGAAGACCAGAGCGATCTGGATGATCGAGTATTCCATCTTGCTCCTCCTTTCAAAATGTATGTACGCACTTTGGATTTCACGTACAGAACGTCAGGGTTTCACTCCTGACAACGTGGATCACGAGGATTACGAGAAGAGCTTGCTCGTGTCCTCAACAGGCGTGCTCGGAACGCGCCTGATCTCCAACTCCACCCCCAATTCCTGCAGCTCTTTAAACGCAGCGACATCCTCGTCGTTAACTGCGACGGAGGTGGCGACTTGGCGCTTTCCTTCCGACATGTGCATGTTGCCGATGTTTACCTTCTTTATAGGCACACCGCCCTTGACGAGCGTAAGCACGTCTTCCGGTGTTTCGGCCACAATGAAGATCTTCTGGCGCGGGCTCGCCTTGCCAATGACGTCGATGGTCTTCTGCAGAGAGAAGAAACGCGTAGCGACGCCGGCGGGAGCGGCCATCTTCATGAGGTTCTGGCGCATGGTGTTGGACGCCACGTCGTCGTTGGCGACGAGGATGAGGTTGGAGCCCAGGGTGGAGTTCCACTGGGTGGCAACCTGACCATGAACCAGTCGGTTATCGATGCGGGTAAGAAGAATGTTGGGTTCTGCCATGTTGATCAGCTTCCTTTCGTTATTTGCTGACGACAGTTACTTGATCTCCTGAATCGCGTAACGCGAAACATCTACGACGGCTCCGGATCGGACTTTGATCTGGACCTTCTCGCCTTCGATGCCTTTGACGGTTCCGTAGATACCGCCGGCGAAAAGAACCTCTTGACCCGGCTTGAGCTCGGTGTGCAGCTCCTTGAAGTACTTCTGCTTCTTCTTCATGTTGATTTGCGACCAGATGGTGTAAATCAAGCCCATGATGACAAGCAGGCCTAAAAGGGCGACCGAGGAGCTCAGGACGTTGGCTCCGAAATCGGCCATTAGATGCCGTCCTCGTCGCCGAAGATATCCTCTTCCTCGGAGCTGGCAACGGATGCGACCGTCTGGGCGGTGACGCCCGTCTGGCCAACGGTCACGGCCTGCTCGCCAAGCTCGGCGAGCGTGGCATTGCCGCGGAGGAACAGAAGCTCAATAACCATGGGAAGGTTGGTGCCAGTCAGAACCTCGACGTTGTCGACATCCTGGGCAATCATCATCGACTGGTTGAACGGGGTGCCGCCAAGCAGGTCGGTAAAGACGAGCACGCCATCGCACTCCTCGCGCATGGCGGTAATAGCGGCGCGGAGATCCTCACCGTAGGATGCGGCCTGGTCGCCCTCAAAAGGAACGACGGTAAAAGCAGGCTGGTCGCCAGCAACCATCGCGATAGCGCTTGCAAGGCCGGGTGCGAACTGTCCATGACCGGTAAGAATAAAGCCAACCATTCAAATTTCCCTTCCGAAGGTGTGTACAATCTGAGTCCGATGATTTTCGGAAGCCAGCGGGCGCTCGCCCTTAAAGCTTCTTGGAAAGCGTTCTTTGAAGACCAGTGGTTTCTAAACTGGTAGTAACCACGTGACGTGTTGTTGTCACTATATCACCCCAGAAGAGGTCGCTTTCCTTGATTCATACGGTAAAACGTTTTTGCACCGCTCACGGTGATAAATCGACCGTTTACCGGTCGTTAACACTTCTACCTGCGGTTTTGAAACCGTTTCGAAATGTTTTGGCAAAAGATCGGATCTTTTCCTGTGTCTAAACAACGCAGGGCGGCTAAAAATAGCGTGAAGAAAAATTGCAGGTCATTGTGAAGATATGTGAATTGGTCTTTTTGACTTAATACCAGTTAGAACCAGTTTTGAGATTATCGGTGAACGGTAGTTTTCGACCGTTCACCGGTTACTTGCAATCGTTTGCAGTTGTTTTCCCAGATGAATTAGGGAAGCGCGATGGAGCGCTTGCGCGGGCGCGAGGCCTACTCCAGTGGTTTCGGCAGCAAAAAGCCCGCTAGAACGTTGTCCGTTCTAGCGGGCTAAATCAGGCAGATCGGCTAGCGCACAGTAGTGCAGGCAAACCTTACGCAAACAGGCCGTAGATGCTGATGTTGGCTTTGGCGTAGAGGCCGTTAGCGTACTCGGTCCACTTGGAGCTGGCGCTCGAAGCCTGCGAGGAATACTGCTGATAAGCAGTGTAGTAGGCGGTCATGGCCTGCTTATAGGTGGCGCTATCGGCCGTAAAGGCATCGTCGGCAAAGGCCTTAGCGTAGGTGCCGTTCTCGTCCTTCCAGGTACCCTTCGAGCTATCCCACTCGTCGCCGGCAAGGTTGATGATGTAGTCGGCGTAATCCTTGCTCGCGGTGTCCTCATTGCCGTCAGAAGGCTCGGTCGGAGCGGTCGGCATGCTTGCGGAGCTATCGCCCACCTTCTTCTTGTAGAGCTTCTGCAGCGTCGCGGACTGGCGGACGATCTGCTTGGCCTGGTCCTTGGACACGCCATACTGCGTGGCCATGGTCTTGTAGTCAGAAGTGCCGATGGAATCCTCGGCGTACTGCTTCATCTCCTTAGAGGAGACGGTAATGCCCTCGTCCTCGGCAGCGTCGAGCAGGATCTTGTTGCGCACGTAGGACAGGATGACGTCGGCAGAAGGAGCGGTGTAGTTGCCATCGCTATCCTTGACGGTGTCGAGGCTGTACTGGCTCTCGATGGCCTCGCGCGCGGTGATGTCGCTCTTCTTGCCGTTGTAGCTATAGCTTGCCACGGTCGAATCGAGCTGGTCCTCGGTCAGGGTCGACGAGCCGACACCCTTGCCGCCAAAACCACCGTTGCCAATAAAGAAGCCGACCACGGCAGCAATCACGACGGCAACCACAAAGGCGGCAATCATCGTCTTCTTGTGCTTGGATACGCGATCGTCTTCATCGGAACCCAGGATATCGTCGTCCTCATCCTGGGCCTCGGGCATCAGATTCTCGTCAGCGGCATCTGCGGCAATCTGAGCCTCCAGACGGGCGTCCTCCTCCTCGGCCGTCGTACCGGCAGCAATGTGCTCGGCAGACGTACCGGCGACCAGGTCGATCTTCTCGTCCTCGTCACCGTCGGGGCCTTCGCCGCGCTCGATGATCTGGATGCCGTCGATCTCGTCCTTCTCGTCCTTCTTTTGAATCAGACCCATATCGGTTACTCCTTGTTAGGAAACATAGTCTTCAATAGAATACGCCCGACAGAGCGCCGGGCGTATTGATTCTTAGGTTATACGCAAACACTTAAGTACTATTTAGGCGTTTGCAGCGTGCCTACCTTAGGCCAGGTGCGCGATAACGGCATCGGCAAAGGCCTGCGTGCCCACGGCCCCCTCAACGGAGCCGGTCTGGGCACGGCGCACGTCACCGGTAACCTGCTTGCCCTCGTCGAGCGTGGCAGATACGGAGGCGCGAATGCGATTGGCAGCGTCGTTCTCGCCCAGCTGATCGAGCATCATCGCAGCAGAGAGAATCTCGGCCGTGGGGTTGGCGATATCCTGGCCAGCGATATCGGGCGCGGAGCCATGCGTTGCCTCGAAGATGGCGCAGTCGGCACCGATGTTGGAGCCGGGGGCCATACCCAGGCCACCTACCAGGCCGGCGCACAGGTCGCTCACGATGTCGCCGTACAGGTTGGGCAGCACCAGGACATCGAAGTCATTGGGGTTTTGGACCAGGCCCATGCAGGTGGCGTCGACGATCTTATCGTTGAACTCGATATCGGGATAGTTGGCGGCCACCTCGCGCGCAACGCGCAGGAACAGGCCATCGGTCGCCTTCATGATGTTGGCCTTATGCACGGCCGTCACCTTTTTGCGGCCGCAGCGGCGGGCATACTCAAAGGCATACTCCACAATGCGGTGGCTCTTGACGATAGAGATCGGCTTGATCGAGATCGCGGAATCGGTGGCAAAGGTCTTCTGACCCGAACGCTCGACAAGCTGCGAGAGCTCCTCGACCTCGGCAGCGCCCTCATCGAACTCGATGCCGGCGTAGAGGTCCTCGGTATTCTCGCGCACGATGACCAGGTCGACGTCGCGGAAGCGCGAGCCGTCGCCCGGCTGCGACAGGCAGGGGCGCACGCAGGCGTACAGGTCGAAGTG
>URZB01000032.1 GCA_900552295.1 uncultured Collinsella sp. | reverse complement strand
GATGAACGCCGACGGACCGGATATGGACACCATTGAAGAATTGGTAAAGGACCCCAGCGTGAAGGGTATGTTCTGTGTGCCCAAGTATTCCAACCCCACGGGCATCACCTTTAGCGAGGACACCGTGCGTCGCCTGGTCGAGATGCCCACGGCCGCGCCCGATTTCCGCATCTTCTGGGACAACGCCTACTGCGTGCACGACCTGTACGACGAGACCGACGAGCTCGCCAATATCTTCGACCTCGCTCGCGCGGCGGGCACCGAGGACCGCGTGGTGGCTTTTGCCTCGACGTCCAAGATTACCTTCCCGGGCGCCGGCATCGGCTTCATCGGTGCGAGCCCCGCGGTCATCGCCGAGTTCTCCAAGCGCCTGAAGGCCGGCCTCATCAGCGCCGACAAGCTCAACCAGCTGCGCCACGTGCGCTTCCTTCCCACCATCGAGGCGGTCAAGGAGCACATGAAAAAGCATGCCGAGTTCCTGCGTCCGCGCTTTGAGGCCGTTGAGCGCAAGCTCACCGAGGGCCTGGGCGATACGGGCTGTGCCACCTGGACGCACCCCCGCGGCGGCTACTTTGTAAGCTTCGATGGTCCCGAGGGCTCGGCCCAGAAGGTCGCCGCGCTTTGCGCCGACCTGGGCGTCAAGCTCACGCCGGCCGGTGCCACCTGGCCCTATGGCAAGGATCCGCGCGATACCAACATCCGTATTGCGCCGAGCTATCCCACGGTCGAGGACCTGGAGGCCGCGCTCGACGTGCTGGTGCTGGCCGTTAAGCTTGTCGCTGCCGAGCTTGCTCGTGCCGAGCGCGCCTAACGCCTAGGGCCCCGCAAGTCCGCGCCCAGTACTATCCGCACTTTCGATACGTAAAGGAGCGTATACATGGATTTGGGTATTTCCACCAACCCCACGCCGGAGATCTACACCATTAAGGTAACCGGCGAGATCGATATCTCTAACGCCGATAGCCTGCGCAATGCTGTCGACCTGGCGCTCGAGCAGCCCACTGAGGCCGTTGAGCTCGATTTTGCCCAGGTGAGCTACATCGATTCGACGGGCATTGGCGTGCTCGTGGGCGCCGCGCACCACGCGGTCGACCACGGTAAGCGCTTTAGCTGCACTAATGTGCAGCCCCAGGTGATGCGCGTGGTTCAGCTGCTGGGCGTCGACCAGGAGATTTCGATCACGGCGGCATAATCTTTGCCCCCAAAAGGGCGTGCCGTTTGGCATATGTTTGTGATGCGCTCGGACGTTTTGGCGTCCGGGCGCTATACTTGACCGAATGAATAGACGAGTTCCGGCCGAATGGCGCGGTGCGGGCTCGACTCACATCGAGCCTTGGAGGTATGTGTGTTTGGTATTGGAGAGGGTGAGCTGGCAATCATCGTGGTCTTCGGCTTTTTGCTGTTTGGCCCGGATAAGCTCCCGCAGATGGGCCGCACGATCGGCCGTGCCATCCGTCAGTTCCGCGAGACGCAGGAAAAGATGACGGCCGTTGTTCAGTCCGAGATCATCGATCCGGTAAGCGAGGCTGCTTCGGCTCCGGTCAAGCCCAAGAAGGCTGCCGTCGATGACGATTCCGATGCGGACGATGATGCCGTCGAGACGGTCGCGCCCGCAAAGAAGGAGACCTTTGCCGAGCGCCGTGCCCGCCTTGCCGCCGAGAAGGCTGCGAGCGAGGGTGCCACCGAGGACGAAGGTATTGCCGAGGAGGCCAAGGGTGCAGAGCCTGCCGCCGCTGCTGCTGCCGCAGCCGAGCCCGAGCCTGCTGCAGAGCCGGAGCCCGAGCCCGAGCCGGCAGAGCCCACGACAGCTGACCTCTACGCCCGTCGTCCCCGTAAGCGCAAGGCTGTCGTCGACCAGCTCGCTCGCGAGCTCGAGGCCGAGGACGACGCCGCTGCCGCCGACGCCCCGAAGGGAGGCGATGAGTAATGCCTATCGGACCTGCGCGTATGCCGCTCTTCGATCACCTGGGAGAGCTCCGTCGCCGCCTGACCATCGTGGTCGTGTCGGTGTTCGCCGCCGCTATCGTGCTGTATTTCGCCACGCCTGTGGTGCTCGACATCCTGGAAGATCCCATCCGCTCCTTTGTGCCGGACGGTAAGTTCTACATCACTACCACGCTCGGCGGCTTTGGCTTGCGCTTCTCGCTGGCCATCAAGATGGCCGTGGTCATGTGCACGCCCATGATCATCTGGCAGATTCTGGCGTTTTTCCTGCCGGCGCTTCGCCCCAACGAGCGCAAGTGGGTCGTGCCCACGGTGCTCGCCTCGACGGTGCTGTTCTTCCTGGGTGCCATCTTCTGCTACTTCATCATCATTCCTGCGGGCTTTGAGTGGCTCATCGGCGAGACCTCGGCCGTCGCTACGGCACTGCCCGATCTGGAGAACTACGTCAACATGGAGCTGCTCTTTATGGTCGGCTTTGGCGTGGCGTTTGAGCTGCCGCTCATCATCTTCTATCTGTCCGTCTTCCACATCGTGTCCTACGCTGCTTTCCGCGGTGCCTGGCGTTATGTATACGTTGGCCTGCTCGTGGGTTCGGCTGTGATCACGCCCGACGGCTCGCCCGTTACGCTGGGTCTCATGTATGGCGCCCTGCTCTCGCTCTACGAGATTTCGCTCGCCATCGCCCGTGTGGTCATTACCGCGCGCGAGGGCAAGGAGGGCCTGTTTGTGAGTCGTCTGGACCTGTTCTCGGACGATGAGGACGACGAGGAGTAAATCGGTATGCACGAGGTTGGCATTGTCAACGGCATACTCGATACAGTGATTCGCGCGGCGCGTGGGGCGGGGGCCTCGCGCGCCGTTTTGGTAACGCTGCGTATCGGGGATATGACCGAGGTCGTGCGCGAGGCGCTCGACTTTGCCTGGGAGACGTTTCGCGACGAGGACCCGCTCACGCGCGGCTGCGAGCTTGCCGTGGAGGAGGTCCATCCACAAAGCGAGTGCCTGGACTGCGGCGAGGTCTTTGATCACGACCGTTTCCATTGTCGCTGTCCCCAGTGTGGCGGCGCCAACGTGCGTCTGCTGCACGGCCGCGAACTCGACATCGCAAGTATCGAGATCGAGACCCCCGACGATTAGCCCGCCAGCAACCTGGGGACGGGGTATAAATGGTAGAAGTAAGGAGCGCCGAGTATGGCCGAGAAAACGATTGATATCGCGTCGCCGATCCTGTCGCGCAACGAGCGCCTGGCAGATCAGCTGCGTCAGCGATTTAATGAGACAAACACCTACGTGATCAACGTCTTGTCGAGCCCCGGCTCGGGTAAGACAACAACGATTCTGGGCACCAACGAGCGCCTGCGCGACAAGGCCGGCTTGCGCTGCGCCGTCATCGAAGGCGATATCGCCTCGGACGTCGACGCCATCACCATGAAGGAAGCCGGCATGCCTGCCATCCAGATCAACACGGGCGGCCTGTGCCACCTCGAGGGCAACATGATCATGGAAGCCGTTGACGCGTTCGACCAGGCCGTTGGGCTCGATAACATCGACGTCATCTTTATCGAAAATGTGGGCAACCTGGTCTGCCCAGTCGACTTTGACCTGGGCGAGAACCTGTCCATCATGATCCTCTCGGTGCCCGAGGGCGACGACAAGCCCATCAAGTACCCGGGCATCTTCCAACACGCCGGCGCGCAGCTGCTCAACAAGGTTGACGTGGCCCCGGCTTTCGATTTTGACATGGATAGGTATACTAAGACACTCGATGACCTCAATCCGCAGGCGCCGCGGTTTGCCGTGAGCGCGCGCAAGGGCGAGGGCATGGATGCCTGGTGCGATTGGCTCATCGGGCAGATTGAGCAAGCAAGGGCGTAAGTCGGCCGCCATACGGGCGGGCGTAGCCGCAGAGATACGAGATAGGAGCCTCTTTTGAAGCTCATCATCGCCGAGAAAAACGACGCCGCGCGTCAGATCGCCGAGCGTCTGTCCACGGGCAAGCCCAAAAAGGACAAGGTGTACAACACCGCCATCTACCGTTTTGAGTGGAAGGGCGAGGAGTGCGTGACGATCGGCCTTGCCGGTCACATCCTTGCGCCCGATTTTTGCGACAGTGTGCTGTTCGATAAAAAGCTGGGCTGGTATTCGGTCACCGAGGACGGCGAGATGCTGCCGGCCGACATACCCGATGGCCTGGCGCGTCCGCCCTACGATACCAAGCGCAAGCCGTTTCTTGCCGATGGCATCTCCATCAAGGGCTGGAAGCTCGAGAGCCTGCCCTATCTCACCTGGGCGCCCGTCATTAAGTTGCCGGCCGAGAAAGAGCTCATTCGCTCGCTCAAGAACCTTGCCAAGAAGTCCGACAGCGTCATCATCGCCACGGACTTCGATCGCGAGGGCGAGCTGATCGGTTCGGACGCCCTCAACAAGGTGCGCGAGGTTGCGCCCGACCTGCCGGTCGCCCGCGCCCAGTATTCTTCGTTTACCAAGGCCGAGATCACGCAGGCCTTCGATAATCTCGTCTCGCTCGACCAGAACCTGGCCGACGCGGGCGAGAGCCGTCAGCACATCGACCTCATTTGGGGTGCGGTGCTCACGCGCTACCTGACGCTCGCCAAGTTTGGCGGCTTTGGCAACGTGCGCTCTGCCGGCCGCGTGCAGACGCCGACGCTTGCCCTGGTGGTCGAGCGCGAGCGCGAGCGCATGGCGTTTGTGCCCGAGGACTATTGGCAGATCCGCGGCATGGGCGCCGCACAGGGTGCTGCCGAGGACGACCGCTTTAAGATTGCGCACAAGACGGCACGCTTTACCGACAAGGATGCTGCCGAGACAGCGTACGGCCACGTTGACGGCGCTACGACGGCGACCGTTGCCGCGGTGACCAAGCGCTCGCGTAAGCAGCAGCCGCCCACGCCGTTTGCGACCACCTCGCTGCAGGCTGCCGCCGCGGCCGAGGGCATCTCGCCTGCGCGTACGATGCGCATCGCCGAGTCCCTCTACATGGCCGGTCTCATCAGCTATCCGCGTGTCGACAACACCGTGTACCCTGCGACGCTCGATCTGGGCGCCGTGGTGAGCGACCTGGCAAAGATCAATCCGGCGCTGGCGCCCGTATGCAAAAAGGTGCTCGCCGGTCCCATGAAGCCCACGCGCGGCAAGGTCGAGACCACCGACCACCCGCCTATCTATCCCACGGGCGAGGGCGATCCGTCCACGCTCGACGGCGGCCAGCGCAAGCTCTACGACCTCATCGCCCGCCGCTTCCTGGCGACGCTCATGGGTCCCGCGACCATCGAGAACACCAAGCTCGAGCTCGATGTGAACGGTGAGCCGTTCGTGGCTTCGGGCGATGTGCTCGTGACCCCGGGTTTCCGCGAGGCATACCCGTACGGCCTTAAGCGCGACGAGCAGATGCCGCCGCTGGAGCAGGGCGATATGGTCGACGTATTCGACATTAAGCTCGAGGCCAAACAGACCGAGCCGCCCGCGCGCTACAGCCAGGGCAAGCTCGTGCAGGAGATGGAAAAGCGCGGCCTGGGCACCAAGTCCACGCGTGCGAGCATCATCGAGCGCCTGTACGCCGTGCGCTACCTCAAAAACGATCCCGTGGAGCCGAGTCAGCTGGGTATCGCCATCATCGATGCACTGTCGCAGTTTGCCCCGCGCATCACGAGCCCCGATATGACCAGCGAGCTCGACGGCGACATGACTCGCGTGGAGCGCGGCGAGGACACCGAAGAGCATGTCGTGACGCACTCGCGCGCGCTGCTGGCCGGTGTGCTCGACGAGCTGCTCAAGCATACGCAGGAGCTGGGAGACGCCATCAGCGACGCCGTCACGGCTGATGCGCGCGTGGGCGCCTGCCCCAAGTGCGGCAAGGACTTGGTTATGAAGACGAGCGCCAAGACCCGCGGCAGCTTTATCGGCTGCATGGGCTGGCCCGACTGCGATGTGACCTATCCGGTGCCGAGCGGCGTCAAGGTAAGCCCGCTCGAGGGCGAGGCCGCCGTGTGCCCCGAGTGCGGTGCGCCGCGCATTAAGTGCCAGCCGTTCCGCCAGAAGGCCTTCGAGATTTGCGTGAACCCCACATGCCCCACTAACTACGAGCCCGACCTTAAGGTGGGCGAGTGCAAGGTGTGCGCCGAGGCCGGACGTCATGGCGATCTGATTGCACACAAGAGCGAGAAGAGCGGCAAGCGCTTTATCCGCTGCACCAACTATGACGATTGCGGCGTGAGCTATCCGCTGCCGGCGCGCGGCAAACTCGAAGCGACGGGCGAGACCTGTCCCGAGTGCGGCGCTCCCATCGTGGTGGTCAACACGGCGCGCGGTCCGTGGCGTATCTGCGTCAACATGGACTGCCCGACCAAGGAGAAGAAGCCCGCCCGCGGCCGCAAGACTGCGACCAAGGCGAGCGCGGCAAAGAAGACCGCGGCGGCAAAGAAGACCACGGCTAAGAAAGCCACTGCCGCCAAGAAGACGACCGCGAAGAAGTCGACCACCAAGAAGGCGGCCGCCGACAAGTAACGGCGCAGTCGAAACATTGCCCAAAAAACGAGCGAGGGTCCCATGATCCTCGCTCGTTTTTTGACCGGCAGTTAGGGACATTCCTTTTTCTGCCGGCAGTTTAGGAACGTCCCTAACTGCCGGCTCGGAAACGACAAGGCGTTAGTTCACTTCGACGGGTTTGGCGCCGGGATAGCGCTCCTCAAAGTCTAGGCGGTACTTATTGTCATTGGTGCCCGCCACGTTGTCGCGCGACAGCGGCGCCACGATCTCGTTCTTATGGTCCGCGGGCTTTGCGTACTTTAAGCTGATCTCCCAGGCATCGCAGATCGCATCGATGCGGTGATCCAGGTCGTCGTACAGAGCAATGATGTCCTTCCACGAGCTGTAGTTCTTAGAGCTTGTGGGGACGTCCAGGTCCTCGACGATATCGTAGTACTGCTCGATGGTGTCTTCCGTGCGCTCGGCGACGTCGGCGAGATTTTGACGGGCGGTACGGTCCTCTTCCAGATAACCGCCATTGAACGCCTCTGCGCAGGCACGGACCTGGTTATCGAGATCTTCGAGCAGGTCGTAGTATTCGCTCAGGCGACGGTAGAGGTTTTGCTCGGAGAGGGTCGCCTGGCTGCCATCCTCGTCATCATCGTCGTCATCGTCAAAAAGGCTATTGGGGTCGTCGAGAGGCTTGAGGTCATCATCGTCAACATCATGGTGCAGCTTAGTAATCTCGGCAGTCGTTTGCGTGGCGGCGTTGTCGAAAGGCTTGATCACAAAAAAGATGACCAAGGCGATGATAATTGCCACGAGCACAACGATAACGGCGATAAGCGCCTTGGTGCTGCTCTTTTTGGCGGCGGGGGCCTGCGGTGAATCAGGCGCGTACGTAGATGCCGGTTGCTGTTGGGGCGGGGTGTCCGCGACGGGTATGCGCTGCGTCGTTTCGACCGCTGCGGGGCTGGCGGCAGGGTCGGGGCGATAGGCGAGGGGGTCGTCCGGCTTAGCTTGCGGCGTATCGAGGAAGCCGGTCTGCTCAAACGCGGGTTGGCCATTGCTTGCGGTTGTCTGCTCAACGGGTGCACCGCATGAGGTGCAGAACTTGGCATCATCTGCAAGAAGTTTGCCGCACGAGGCGCAATACCGAGACATTGCCACTCCTTTCGCCACATTTCAAATCAATACGACGATTATACCCAGCGCTCAAAAAAGTCGGCAGCTAGGGACGTTCCTTTTCTGCCGGCACTTTAGGAACGTCCCTAGCTGTCGCCTAGTCATTTAAGAGCGTCCCCAATGACTACCCAATGACTAGGCCCGATTTGGGGCGCGCCTGCCCCTGGGGTATCATGGCTTGGTTGATATATCTGCATTTACGCGCCTTATAGGAAGGGGCTGCGCTCATGGCTTTTGAGCCCGCTCAACATAGCTTTATCACGCTCGAGGGCGTCGATGGTGCCGGCAAGTCCACGCAGGCGCGTCTGCTTGCCCGCGCGCTCGAACTCGCTGGCTACCAGGTTGTGAGCCTGCGCGAGCCGGGCGGTACCGCCATTAGCGAAAAGATCCGTGCTCTGCTGCTCGACCCCGCCAATACGGCGATGGGAGACACCTGCGAGTTGCTGCTCTACGAGGCGGCGCGTGCCCAGTTGGTGCACGAGGTCATAGCTCCCGCCCTCGCGGCCGGCAAGGTAGTCCTGTGCGATCGCTTCTACGACTCCACGACCTGCTACCAGGCGTTTGCCGATGGCCTCGACCGTCAGATGGTACGCGATGCCAACAACCTGGCTGTCGCCGGTACGCATCCGGCGCTCACGCTCGTCTACCACATCACGCCCGAGCAGGCGGCGCTGCGCATGGCAGCTCGTGGTGCGGCAGATCGCATGGAGGCAAAAGGCATAGCCTTCCAAGAGCGCGTTTACCAGGGATTTTGCGCCATTGCTGCCGAGGAGCCAAACCGCGTAAAGCTCATCGACGCCACTGCGACCGTCGAGGAAGTCTTCGAGAAGACGGTCGAGCAGATTCGCGCGTACGGTCTCGACATTTCGCAAGATGCTGTCGCCGCCGCGCTTGCCAAGGAGGCCGAGTAACGTGGCCCCCGCTCAGGCAAGCCTGCTGGCCAAGCTCGACACCCAAGAGCGCGTTCGCGATTTTTTGACCAACGCCGTCGCCAGCGGCCGCGCATCGCACGCCTACCTGTTTTTGGGCGCTCCCGGTGCCGGCAAGCTCGATGCCGCATGGGCGCTCGCCCAGGCCTTCCTGTGCGAGCAGGACGGCTGCGGAGCATGCGACAGCTGCGTACGCGTTGCTCGGCATACGCATCCTGACGTGCACTATTACACGCCCGAGAGCGCCACAGGCTACCTCATTGCCCAGACCCGCGAGCTGCTCGATGACGTGCCGCTGGCGCCCATCCGTGCCAAGGCCAAGGTCTACATCATCGATCGTGCCGAGCAACTGCGCGCTAACACCGCCAACGCGCTGCTCAAGACACTCGAGGAGCCGCCCGAGGGCGTTATGTTCATCTTGTTGGGCACCTCGGCAGACGTGATGTTGCCCACCATCGTGAGCCGCTGTCAGTGCGTGCCGTTTCGGCTGGTGTCGCCCACCGTGGCCGCGCAGGCCGTGAGCCGCGCGACGGGTCAGGATCTCGCGCGTTGCCGCATGGCGGTCGCCGTGGCGGGAAGCCCCACACGTGGCATCGAGTTCCTTAAGAGTGCCGAGCGCCAGGATGCTCGCCGCCAAATGGTCCGCGCCATCGATTCGCTCATCGCTGCCGACGAGGCTGATGTGCTCAGCCGCGCCAAGTCGCTCATCGTCGCCGTTAAGGCGCCGCTCGCCGAGGTCAAGTCCACACAGGAAAAGGTGCTCGAGCAAAACGCCGACTACCTGTCGCGTGGAGCATTGAAGCAGCTTGAGGACCGCAACAAGCGCGAACTCAACGCGCGCGAGCGTTCGGGTATCATGGAAGCGCTGGCGAGCGCGCGGACGCTCATGCGCGACGTGCTGCTGACACTTCAGGACGAGGCGGCCGACGTCGTGAACGAAGACGTGCGCGACACGATCGGGCGGCTTGCCGCCGCGACGAATGTTGCGGGTGCCACCCGGGCGCTCGAGGCGGTCGCGACCGCCGAGCGCAACATCGCCAGAAACGTTACTCCCCAGCTGGCCATCGAGGTCATGCTGTTCGATATCAGGAAGGCACTGAAATGCCGTTAGTCGTACCCGTTAAGTTTACCTACGCCTCGCGCGACCTGTGGTTTGATCCGCAGGATCTGGATATCCTCGAGGCCGATTATGCCATTTGCTCCACCGAGCGCGGAACCGAGATCGGCCTGGTCACGGCCGATCCCTTCGAGGTGCCGCAAGATGAGATCGGCCAGCCGCTCAAGCCCGTGCTGCGCGTGGCGAGCGACATCGACCTGCAGCTTGCCGACGACCTGGCCATCCAGGGCGACGAGGCCATGGTCGATTTCCGTCGTCTGGTCAAAGAGCTCGACCTCGAGATGAAGCCGGTCGGCGTCGAGTACCTGTTTGGCGGCGAGAAGGCTGTGTTCTACTTCGCGGCCGAGGAGCGCGTCGATTTCCGTCAGCTCGTCAAGGACCTGTCCTCGACGCTGCACATTCGCGTCGACATGCGCCAGATCGGCGTGCGCGACGAGACCCGCCTGGTGGGCGGCTATGCCCAGTGCGGCCAGGAGCTCTGCTGCACGCGCTTTGGCGGACAGTTTGAGCCGGTTTCGATCCGCATGGCAAAGGAGCAGGACCTGCCGCTCAACTCGTCCAAGATTAGTGGCGTCTGCGGCCGCCTGATGTGCTGCCTGCGCTACGAGTTCGAGGCGTACAAGGACTTTAAGAGCCGCGCGCCCAAAAAGAAGACGCTTATCGATACGCCGCTTGGCAAGGCGCGCATCCAGGAATATGACACGCCGCGTGAGCAGCTGGTGCTGCGCCTGGAGAACGGCAAAGTCTTTAAGGTCAACCTGGCCGATATGACGTGCTCGGAGGGCTGCAAAAAGAAGGCCGCCGAGCAGGGCTGCAACTGCCGCCCCGACTGCGTGACGCGTGACGTGCTCGAGCGCATCGAGTCGCCCGAGATGCGCCTGGCGCTCATGGAGCTCGATCGCGAAAATGGCGTCGACGTGGGCGATGGCCTGTCGAGCGCCGACCGTCTGGCCGGCACGTCGATGCCCAAGCGCCGCCGTCGCGATGCCGAATCCGATGCTCGCGCCGGCCAGGGCCAGGGCGAGGGTCGTGGCCGCGGAAAGGGCCGTGGCAAGGCCGAGGCGCCCGAGGCCGAGGGGGCGGCCGATGGTCGCCGCCGCCGCAAGCGCACGGCGTCCGTCGACAATGGCGAGGCCGCGGGTAAGAACGCTTCCCGCGAGCGCGAGGCTCAGCAGCCCCAGCTGCAAAACCGCGGCGGTGGCATGAACCCCAC